>NZ_JBSFWJ010000034.1:0-67357 GCF_053592695.1 Saccharopolyspora sp. NPDC002578
AGCGTTCTTCTCGCGAGGACAGCTTTTTCCCTCGTGGCGGAGCCACTCGGGAAAAAGATCCCGCAGCGAGAAGAACGCTGAGGTTCCGCCACCCGCCCCACTACGCAAGCCAAGGCCAAGACAGGGCTGTCAGCCCAGGTGGGAGATGTCGTTGACCAGGCGGACGGAGGCGTTGCCGTCCGGGTAGAACTCGACGATCGACAGCGACGCCAGGTCCAGGTGCAGCCGGTAGTACAGCGACGGTCCCACGTCGAGGCCGAGCCGCAGCAGCGCCTTGATCGGCGTGACGTGGCTGACGACGATCACGGTGCGTCCCTCGTACCGCGCCAGGATCTCGTCGCGGACGGACGTGACCCGGTCGAACACGGCCTCCAGGCTCTCGCCGCCGGGCGGTTCGACGGTGGAGTCGCCGAGCCACGACCCGTGCAGCTCGGGGTACTGCTCCGCCGCCTCCAGGAAGGTGAGGCCCTCCCAGGAGCCGAAGTCCGTCTCCAGCAGGCCGTCGTGGAACGTGAGCTCACCGCCGGTGGCGGCGGCGACGGCCTCGGCGGTCTGCCGGGTGCGCCCCAGCGGGGAGGCGAGCACCGGGGCCGCGCCGTCGGCGGTGACGACGCCGTCCATCTCCGCGAGCCGCGCCGCCGCCGCCCGCGCCTGGCGCTCGCCCAGGTCGGTCAGCGGGACGTCGCCGCGACCGGAGTAGCGGCGGTCCACCGACATCGCGGTCTGCCCGTGCCGCACCAGCAGCAACTTCGTCGGGGCGCCGAGGGCACCGTTCCAGCCGGTGGGGCGCACCCGGTCCGCCGTCGTCGCGGGGGCGGCCGTCGAACCGGCCTGCCCGGTGCGCTCGGCGTCCTCGCGGGTGTCCATCGCCTCGTTCGCCAACCGGTCCGCGTGCGCGTTGCTCGCCCGCGGGATCCACTCGAAGGTCACCGCCGAAAACCCGGCGACGAGTTCCTTCGCCTGCGCCGCGAGGGATCGCAGCGCCTCGTGCTTGATCTTCCACCGGCCGGAGAGCTGCTCGACGACGAGCTTGGAGTCCATCCGCGCGTCGACCTCGGTGGCACCGAGCTCCGCCGCCGCGCGCAGCCCGCACAGCAGGCCCTCGTACTCGGCGACGTTGTTCGTCGCGACGCCGAGCCAGCGCGAGCGCTCCGCGAGCACCGCGCCGTCCGCGCCCCGCACCACCGCGCCGCACCCGGCCGGTCCCGGGTTGCCGCGGGAACCGCCATCGGCTTCGACGACGACGCGCATCAGGAATCCTTGGTGCGAACCAGGATCGCGCCGCACTCCTCGCAGCGGACCACGTCGTCGGCGGCGGTGTCGCGCAGCTCGGCGAGCTTCGAGCGGTCCAGCTCGATGCGGCAGGCGCCGCAGCGGTTGCCCTGCAGCGGCCCCACGCCGACGCCCTTGGAGGCGCGGATCCGGTCGTAGAGCGCCAGCAGCGGCTCCGGCAGCGTGCCCGCCACCGACTCGCGCTCCACCGTGCGCTTGGCCTCGGCGCTGTCCAGGTCGGCCATCGCCTCGTCCCGGCTGTGCTGCACGTCGGCGAGCCGCTGCTCCGCCTCGGTGACCCCGGCGCGGGCGCGTTCGACGTCGGACTCCAGCGCCTCCCGCTGCTCCATGACCTCCAGCAGCTCGTCCTCCAGGTTGCCCTGGCGGCGGGCGAGGGTCTGCAGCTCGTGCTGCAGGTCCTCCAGCTGCTTGGCGGAACCGCCGGACTCCATCAGCTTGCGGTCGCGGTCCTCGCGCTTGCGGACCTGGTCGACCTCCGCTTCGAGCCGCTTCGCGTCCCGGTCGATGTCGCCGAACGAGGTCTGCGCGGCCACCAGCGAGTCCCGCTGTGCCTGCAGCTCACGCTCGCGGTGGCCGATCTCCTCCAGTTCGGGCAGCGTCCGGCGGCGGTGGTTGACGCGGTTGAGTTCGGCGTCCACCTCCGCCAGATCGAGCAACCGGCGCTGCACGGCGGGGTCGGCTTTCACGCGGGAGTCCTCCCAGAGTCGGGGGCCGCACCGGCGGCGTGAGCGGTCCACGGGTCGGTGCGGCGTGTGGAGACGAGAACTTCGACAGTATCCGGTAGCGCCGCGCCGACGACGTCGGCAGCCTGCTGGCACCACGGCCACTCGCTCGCCCAGTGCGCCACGTCCACCAGTGCGGGCACCTGCGCACCGCGAGCGAGGTGCTCCCCCGCCGGGTGATGCCGCAGGTCGGCGGTCACGTAGGCGTCGACGCCGGCGGCCTGCGCGGCGCTCAGCTGGGAGTCGCCCGCGCCGCCGCACACCGCCACGGTGCTGATCTCCCGGTCGAGATCGCCCGCGCCGCGCACGCCCCAGGCGGTGGTGGGCAGGTTCTCCGCGACCCGCTGCACGAACCGGCCGAACGGTTCGGGCGCCGGCAGCGAACCGATGCGCCCCAGCCCGGTGGCGGAGCCCGCGGAGTGCGGGGCGAGCGGCCGGGTGACGGTGAGCCCGATCGCCTCGGCCAACGCGTCGGACACGCCGACCGCGGCGGTGTCGGCGTTGGTGTGCGCGCAGTACAGACCGATGCCGGAACGGATCAGCCGGTGGATCAGCCGCCCCTTCGGGTCGTCGGCGGGCACCCCGTGCACGCCGCGCAGCAGCAGCGGGTGGTGCGAGACCAGCAGCTGGGCGCCGAAGCCCACCGCTTCGTCCACAGTGGCCTCGACGGGATCCACGCAGAACAGCACCCGCTGCACGGCGGCCTGCGGGTCCCCGCAGACGAGGCCGACCGCGTCCCAGCTCTCGGCCAGCTCCGGCGGGTAGGCCGCCTCCAGGGACTCCACGACGTCCTGAATCCGCACGGTCATCCGAATCGCACCCCTTGGTTCGGTCTTCGCACTATCCGAGAAGCTCGCGCAACGCCCGGAGCAGGGCCGCGTTGCGCGCCGCGTCCCGCACCGCCACCCGCAGGTGGTCCGGCCCGAGACCGGGGAAGGTGTCGCCGCGGCGGACCGCGATGCCGCGTTCCCGCAAGGCGTGGCGCACCTTCTCGCCATTGTGGACTTCGAGCAGCAGGAAGGAGGCGCGGGCGGGCCCGGCCACGGAGATCCCTGGTATGGCGGCCAGTTCCGCGGCGAACCGGTCCCGCTCCGCGGAGATCTCGACGGCGGCCCGTTCGGCCTCCGCGACGGCCTGCGGGGCGCAGCAGGCGGTGATCGCCGCCAGCGCGAGGGTGCCCAGCGGCCAGTGCGGGCGGGGCGCGCTCAACCGGCGCAGCAGGCCGGGTTCGCCGAGCGCGTACCCGGCGCGCAGCCCCGGCAACGCCCAGGTCTTGGTGAGGCTGCGCACGACCAGCACGCCCGGAATCCGTTGCGCCGCAAGCGATTCCGGTTCCCCGGGCACGGTGTCGGCGAACGCCTCGTCCACCACGACGACCCGGCCGGGCCGGACCAGGGCGCGGATCGCCTCGGCCGGGTGCAGCACCGAACTCGGGTTCGTCGGATTGCCCAGCACCACGAGGTCCGCGTCGTCCGGGACGAGCGCCGGATCCAGCCGGTGGTCGTCGAGCAGCACGCGGGTCACGGGCACGTCCGCGGCGCGCAGCGCGAACTCCGGTTCGGTGAACGAGGGGTGCACCACCGCGGCCAGCCGCGGGCGCAGCGCCGGCAGCAGCGAGAAGCACTCCGCGGCGCCCGCCAGCAGCAGCACGTCGTCGGAATCCCGGCCGTGCCGCTCGGCGACGGCGATGCGGGCCGCGAGGTCGTCCGCGGCGGACGGGTAGCGGCCCAGATCGTCCAGCGCGGCGGCGAGGTGATCGCGCAACCACCGCGGCGGGCGCTCCAACCGGACGTTCACGGCGAAGTCGAGCAGACCCGGCGCGGCGTCCACGTCGCCGTGGTGGCGCAGCAGCTCGTGCTCGTTTCCGCTCGTCATCCCGGGCAGTGTAACCACCGGAAGACGATCTTCGGCGGGCCCGGAGCGCCCCCGCCGGATCGCACCTCAGCGGCCCGTACCGTCGACACCCGACCGCCGCCCGAGAGACCTGGCGCCGGGGAGTCCACCACCGGCCCCGAGCAAGCGAAGGAACACAGCCACCATGCACGTTTCGTTCATCTGCACCGGGAACATCTGCCGCTCCCCGATGGCGGCGGTGGTGTTCCGGGAGCACGTCCGCCGCGCGGGGCTCGAGGACCAGGTGGAGGTCAGCAGCGCGGGCACCGGCCCGTGGCACATCGGCGAAGGCGCCGACCCCCGGACGCTGAAGGTGCTCGCCGATCACGGCTACCCCACCGAGCACGTGGCCGCGCAGCTCGGCGACGAGCACTTGGACGCCGACCTGCTGCTGGCGATGGACGCCGGGCACCTGCGCGTGGTGCGCGACGCGCTCGGCGAGCCGGAGCGGGTCCGGTTGCTGCGCTCGTTCGACCCGGTCGCCGCCGACGGGGCCGAGGTGCCCGACCCGTACTTCGGCGGGGACCGCGGCTTCGAGGACGTGCTGGCGATGATCGAGGCCGCGGTGCCCGGCCTGCTGGAGTGGACCCGCGAACGGCTCTGACCTGCCACGGCGGCGTCGCGCGGCGGCCGAGCGGCGGCGCATCGGAGACACTCGGCCGCGAACGCTCGGCGATCGGAGGGCGCGCGATGGGCGAGATCGAGGACGTGGTGCTGCGGTGCACCGGCTCGGAAGCAGTGCGGGTCCGGGAGCTCGGCGGCGGTGACGCGGGAACGTCCCGATCGGTGCTGCTGGCCGATGGCAGGCAGGTGTTCGTGAAGGCGAATCCGCCCGGCATGCCCGGTGCCGTCGCCGCCGAGGCGGCCTCGCTGAAGTGGCTCGCGGAACCCGGCGCGCTGCCGGTGCCCGAGGTGCTCGGCGACGACGACCGGCACCTCGTGACCGAACACCTCGACTCCGGTTCGCCGAGCCCGGTGGCAGCCGAGGAGTTCGGGCGCGGCCTGGCCCGGTTGCACGCCGCGGGCGCGCCCGCGCACGGGAGCCCGCCGCCGGGCGGGCCCGCCGACGCGTGGATCGGGCTGGCGCCGATGCGCAACGAACCCGCACCGGACTGGCCGGCCTTCTACCCGGAGCACCGGGTGCGGCCCTACCTGCGCCGTGCCGTGGACACCGGGTTGCTCGGCGCCGAGGACTCCGCGCTCGTCGAGCGGGTCTGCGACCGGCTGCCCTCGCTGACCGGCTCCGACGAGCCCGCCGCCCGGCTGCACGGCGACCTGTGGACCGGCAACGTGCACTGGAGCGGCGGGGCCGCGTGGCTGATCGACCCGGCCGGGCACGGCGGGCACCGGGAGACGGACCTGGCGATGCTCGCGCTGTTCGGCTGCCCCCACCTGGACCGGGTGCTGGCCGCCTACGACGAGGTGCACCCGCTCGCCGACGGCTGGCGGGACCGCGTCGGCGTGCACCAGCTGTTCCCGCTGCTCGTGCACACCGTGCTGTTCGGCGGCGGCTACGCCCGCCAAGCCGTCGCCGCCGCCCGCACCGCACCCGCCTGACCCCGGCCGCGCGCCTTCGGACGGTCCGGGCGTGTGCTGGGCCGCAGTGCGCCGGGGGCGGGCGGGACCGCCGCCGCGCGGCCGCCTACCGTGGAGGCGTGCGCCTGAAGTTCCTGCTCCGACCTGGGTGGATCGGTCTGATCCTGCTGGTCGTGCTGTTCGCCACGATGTGCTTCACGCTGCTCGCGCCGTGGCAGTTCGGCCGCGACGACGAGACGCAGGCGCGCAACGACGCCATCTCGCAGTCCTTCACGGCGGAACCGAAACCCCTCGGCGAGGTGCTGCCCGCGAACCGGGCGCCCGACTCCACCACCGAGTGGACCAAGATCGCGGTCACCGGCGAGTACCTGCCGGAGCACGAGACGCTGGCCTGGCTGCGCTCCGTGCAGGGCGAACCGGCGATCGAGGTGCTCACCCCGTTCCGCGCCACCACCGGCGAGACGCTGCTGGTCGACCGGGGCTTCGTGCGGCCGGTGGGCACCGACGCACCCGAGTTCGCCGCCGCCCCCGGCGGGCAGGTCACGATCACCGCGCGGGTGCGGATGGACGAGAAGGACCAGGAGCACCGCCCCGTGTTCGAGCGCCAGGGGCACCGCTGGACGTACTCGGTGGATTCGCGGGTGATCACCGACGGCACCGGCGTCGCGCTGCGGCCCGGCTACTTCGCGCTGGTCGACGGCCAGCCGGGCGGTCTCGCCGCGCTGCCGCTGCCGCAGCTGTCCTCCGGGCCGTACTTCTCGTACGCGCTGCAGTGGATCGCGTTCGGCGTGATGGCGATCGCGGCGATCGGATACCTGATCTACGCGGAGCTGCGGCCCCCGGAGCAGACCGCCGGCGCAGTGCGGAAGCCGCGCAAGATGTCCGTCGCGGAGGCCGTCGCCGAGGACGAGCGCCGGGAACGCGAGGAAGCAGCGTCCTCCGGCCGCGAGTGAGCCGTGCCCGCGCGGCGGGCGACCCGGTGGCGGAGTCAGTACCGCCACGCTCGCCGCGGATCCGCCACGGGAGCGGAGTCGGACGCACCCGCCTCAGCGGTGCTTGCCGCCGGGTGGCTGGCGGTACGCGAACGTGATCACGCCGACGACGGCGATGATGGCGAGCGGCAGCAGCAGTCCCGGCAGCGCGGTGGCCAGATCGCTCATGCGACCTCCTTCGGTCCTCTCCACCACTACCGGAGCGAATCCCAGATCACCTGCTCAGGAGCCTCGAACCCCACGATCGGTGGACACACCGGCCACGCCCCGTCAGCACGGCACCGGCCCGGCGCGGCGAGCCGGCGAAGCCATGCGCACGAACGGGCGAGTCACCGGCGGCGAGCGCCCCGGGCCACGACCGCTGCGGCGGCGAGCACGCCGGTGACCGAACCGATGACCCGCGACAGCTCCACGCCGCGCGTCACGTCGCCGGCGTCGGCGGTGCGGCCCTCCCCCATGATCGGCCGCTGCTCGGTGGTGTGGCCGTAGACGGTGCGACCGCCGAGGCGGATCTGCAGCGCCCCGGCGAACGCGGCCTCGATCTGCCCCGCGTTCGGGCTCGGGTGGGCTGCGGCGTCGCGCCGCCAGGTCCGCCAGGCGCCGCTCGCGGAGCCGCCGACGACCGGCGCGCACGCGGCGGTGAGCATCGCCGACAACCGGGCCGGGGCCAGGTTCAGCGCGTCGTCGAGCCGGGCCGCCGCCCAGCCGAACCGCAGGTAGTGCGGGCTGCGGTGCCCGACCATCGCGTCCAGGGTGTTCGCCGCCCGGTAGCCGAGCAGGCCCGGTACGCCCGCGATCGCGCCCCACACCAGCGGGGCGACCACGGCGTCGGAGGTGTTCTCCGCGATGGATTCGACGGTGGCCCGCGCGAGGCCCTGCTCGTCGAGGTGCGCGGCTTCCCGGCCGCACAGGTGGGCGAGCCTGCCGCGGGCCCCGTCGAGGTCCCCCGCGTCGAGCAGCCGGCCCATCGCGGTGCCCTCGTCGGCCAGCGACGCGCCGCCGAGCACGACCCAGGTGGTCAGCGCGGTGGTGACGGCGTCGAGGACGGGACTGCGGCGGGCGACGCGTTCGGCGACCACGCCCAGCGCCGCGGTGCCGCCGACGAGCAGCCCGGTGTAGAGCACCCCGGCGCTCCGGCTGTCGCGGTGCAGCACCCGCTCGGCGGTCTGCGCGACGCGCCCGAAGGCGGCGACGGGATGCCCCCGACGTGGGTCACCCAGTGCGGCATCGGCCGCCACTCCGAGTACCAATCCGACCGCTCGTCCCGCTCTCACCGGCGATTCTCCCCCTTCATCCACCCGACCAGGCAGCACAGAACGCTACCGCCGCCACAACCCCACCCCACGAGCACCCACCAAGATCCCGCAAAGATTTTTCCCCGCAGCCCCACCGACAACGACCACCGAGCACCAACCAACTCGACCACGCCGACCACCCCGCGAGTTCCCACCGACACCCGCACGAGGACAGCGATGCCGCCGCGCAATCGCGCAAACGATGAACCCCCGACCACCTGTTCTTGATCTCGTGCCCCTGCTCGTCGTCCTGTCAGCGGCGAAGCCGCTGAGCAGCGACCAGCCAGAACAAAACGACCACCGGCGGGTTCTCAGCCGCTTCCTCGCGAGGACAGCGATTTCGTGGTGTACGGACGTGCACCAGAGATCAATCCCGCAGCGAGAAAGCCACCGACCGCCGGTCTTGACCTCGCCCGTCCAGGTGAAAGGTGCCCCTGCTCGTCGTCCTGTCAGCGGCGAAGCCGCTGAGCAGCGACCAGCTTGAGCAAAACGACCACCGGCGGGTTCTCAGCGGTTTCCTCGCGAGGACGGCTTTTTCCCTCGTGGCGGAGCCACTCGGGTAAAAGATCCCGCAGCGAGGAAACCGCTGAGGTTCCGCCACCCGACCCGCTACGCAGGTCACCCAAGAGAAATCCTTAGCTGGGCTCTTGACGGGGAGTGGTGGTGGGTGGGGTTATCGTGGCCGACCGTGACGGCCCCGGATCACGAAGCTGATGTGCTGCGCGCGGGGGTGGCGGGCACCGAAGCCGAGTCCGCCTCCTCCGCGCAGGCACTTGATGACGTTCGGGCGGACCAGCAGCGGTTGCGGCTGTTCGCCTACTTGAGCGCGCGCGAGCACCGCACCTATTTGGCGATCATGCGGTTGTTCACGTCGACGCTGCTCGCGGACCTGTCGATCGGCGAGGTGACCGCGGCGCTGGCCGCCGCCGAGCGGGAAGGCCGCATCGATCCCGGCGAGTCGGAGCTGGACACCGTGGTGGAGCGGCTCAAGCAGCTGCGGCTCTGGGGGAACCTGGTGCTGGGCCGCCGCGAGACGATCGCCGCCAGCATCGCCGAGTTCCAGCACGGCAGCGTGCGCTACCAGGTCAGCAAGCTCGCCGTCCGGGTGCAGCGCGACGTGGACGCGCTGCTGCGGGTCCCGGAGGGCGCCCGCGAGGTGTCCCGCGAGCTGCTGCCCGCGATCGAGCGCGGGCTCGGCGAGATCGGCTCGGCGTTGTCGGCGGCGGTGGCCGCGGAGAGCGCGGAACCGGGTTCGAAGCGGGCCCGGCGCACCCGGGAGCGGTTGGCCGAGCACGTCACGACGGTGTTCCTGCAGCACGCCGAGCTCGCCGCGACGGTGCGGGACTTCTACGCCTACCTGGGCGAGGTCGTCACGCGGCACCACTTGGCGCCGGACGAGATCTCCGGGTTCCGGAACCTGCTGGTCGAGTACATCCAGATGGTCGTGGAGGACGTGCTGCGGCACACCGAGACGATCGCGGGTTCGCTGGCAGGCCTGGCCGGGGTGCGCGGCGAGCTGATCCGGCTGCTGGGGCCCGCGGATCAGCTGGGCACCGAGGTGGAGCGGGCGCGCGGGCGGACCGCCGCGGACTGGCAGGAGCTCACCGATTGGTTCGTGGACGCGCCGGGGCGCCCGAGCCAGGTGGCGGCGCTGCGGGAGGCGACCGCGCGGGCCATCGGTTCGCTGCTGGCGAGCGTGAAGCGCGCGACGTCCGGCGGCGGTCTGCTGCCGGGCCGCCGGGGCGAGCTGTTGAAGCTGGCGCGCTGGTTCGACGAGGCGGAGCCACCGGAGGCGCACCGGATCTACGCCGCCGCTTTCGGGTTGTACTCGGCGCGGCACCTGCTGCCCGCGCCGGATTACGACAGCGACAACCACGACGTGCCGTGGCGCGACGGCCCGGTGCAGGACGTGACGGTGAGCGTGCGCAGCCGCGGTGATCGCGGGGCGCGCGGGCGCACGTCGCGGGTGCTCGACGACCCGATGACGGAGGAGTCGCTGCTGGCCGAGGCGCGTGAGGAGGACGCCCGGCGCGGCGCGGCGGTGGCGGAGCTCGCCTCGGCGGGTGACCGGCTGGCCGACACCCGGCTGTCCGGGGAGGCGCTGAGCGTGCTGTGCGAGCTGCTGACGCTGGCGATGGCGCAGCGCGACAGCTCCGACGATCCGGGTTCGGCGTTGGACCCGGTGCACCGGCTGCGGGTGACGATCCGCCCGGAGGCGGGCACGCACACCCGGATCAGCAGCAGCGCGGGCACTCTCACGCTGACCGACGCGGTGCTCGACGTGCACGGCGACGGCGCGATCCCCGCGGAGGCGACCCGATGAGCGCGACGAAGGCCTTCGACGAGCTGTCCTCGATCGACGCTTCGAACGTGGTGCGGTGCGCGCGGGCGCTGCTGCGCCGCCCGCTGCTGCGGGAGGGTGCGCCGGACGGGGACCTGCTGCCGATGATCTACCGGCAGCGGGCGGCGCTGCACGAGGTGTTCTCCTCGCTGCTGGGCTACCGGCTGGTGGTGGAACGCCGGTTCGCCCGGCTCTACAAGGCCGGTCCGGGTGCGGACGCCACGCGCGGCGAGCCCGGCCTGACGCCGCGCGGCTACGCGTACTTGGCGTTGACGCTGGCGACGTTGACCGGCATCGGCAGGCAGGTGCTGCTGTCGCGGCTGGTGATCGACGTCCGCGCCGCGGCCGTGGAGGCGGGCGTGCCGGTGGTGGACGATCCGGCGGATCGGCGCGCGCTGACCGCCGCGCTGCGGCATCTGGTCGCGCTCGGGGTGATCAGCGAGACCGAGGGCACCGTGACGGCGACGGATTCCACCGCGGAAGCGCTGATCACCATCGACACCGACCTGCTGGGCCAGTTGCCCGCCGGGCCGATCGGCACTTCGGCCGGGCCCGCCGAACTGGTGGAGTCAGCGGCGCAGGCCGGGCCGCGCAGCGTGGAGCACGTGGTGCGGCGGCGGCTGGTGGAGGACCCGGTGGTGCTCTACGCGGACCTGCCCGCCGAGCAGCGGGAGTGGCTGCTGAAGAACTTCGGGGTGGAGTCCCGCTTGCTGGAGCGGTTCTTCGGCCTGGTGACCGAGGTCCGCTCCGAGGGGGTCGTGGTCAGCGATCCGGAGGACTACCTGACGGACACGTTGTTCCCCGGCACCGGCACGGTCGCGCGCGTCGCGCTGCTGGCGCTGCCGCGGCTGCTGGAATGCGGCGAACCCCGCGAGTCCGACGGCAGGCACCCGGTGACCTGGGACGATCTCACCGAGGTGTGCGGTGAGCTGATCGAGTCGTACCCGGCGGCGTGGTCGCGGCAGGCCACCGAGGAGCCGGCGGAACTGGTGCGGTCCGTCGCGGACCTGCTGCGGCGGCTCGGCGTGCTGCGCGGCGAGGCCGCCGACGGCACCGCCACCACCGGGGAGGATCATGGCGAGCTCACCTGGTGGTTGAGCCCGGCCGCGCACCGGTGGCTGCCGGAACCGGACGCCACGCCCGTTCCCGGGCGGGAGCCCGAGCCCGCGCCGGCACCGGAGCCGCCGGGCCTGTCCCTGTTCGACGATCTGGAAGAGGACGGTTCACGGTGAGCCCCGACGACGCGACCGCAGCGGTGCAGCCGGTGCCTTCGGAGACCTCGGCGACCCCGGAGCAGCCGGGCGACGCGACGCTGTCCGCGGGGCCGGTGCACCGCTGGCGGCTGCACCGCGGCGGGATCGTGAACATCTGGCAGTACGCGGAGAACACCTTCGACCTCTCCGGCGGGCGCGCGATCTTCCAGGGCACGAACGGTTCCGGGAAGTCCCGGACGTTGGAGCTGCTGCTGCCGCTGTGCTTGGACGGCGATCTGCGCCAGCTGGGTTCGAAGGGCTTCGACACGGTCAGCATCCGGCGCCTGATGCTCGACGAGTACCCCGGCGGCCCGAACCGCATCGGCTACGCCTGGGTGGAGCTGCGCCGCGAATCCCCCGACGGCGGCGAGGAATTCCTCACCTGCGGTGTCGGTGTGAAGGCGTCGAAGACCTCGCAGGCGATCAGCGACTCGTGGCGGTTCATCACGGGCCGCCGGGTGGGCCACAACCTGCACCTGGTGGGTCCGGAGCGGGTGCCGCTGGGTCCGGCTCAGCTGCGGGAGCTGCTGGGCGCGGACTGCGTGCTCGACGACCAGGGCTTCCGCGCGAAGATCGCCGCGCAGGTCTACGGCGTGCCTGCGGCCCGCTACGGGGACCTGCTGCACCTGCAGCGGACGCTGCGCAACCCGGACGTCGGGTTGAAGGTGCTGGAGGGGCAGCTGGAGCAGATCCTCTCGGACGCGCTGCCGCCGCTGGAGCCGGCGCTGATCGAGCGGCTCGCCAGTTCCTTCGACGACCTGGAGTCGATCCGGGAGAACATCGTCCGGCTCACCGGCGCGGACAAGGCGCTGAGCGCGTTCCTGTCGACGTACTCCGGTTACGCGCTGGGGGCGTTGCGGGAGCGCGCGGAGTCGATGCGCACGGCGCAGGACCGGCTCGCGGCGCTGCGCAAGGAACTGGCGAAGCTGGACAAGCAGGTCACCGGGCACCGCGAGGAGCGCGATTCCGCGCAGCGCACCGTCTCCGAGCTGGAGCAGCGCGAGGGCACGCTGGAGTCGAGCATCGAGGCGCTGCGCTCGCACCCGGCGTACGCGGAGCTGCAGAACCTGCGCGACCGGGAGCGGGTCGTGGAGGGCTCGCGTTCGGCGGCGGTGGCGGCGCTGGAGACCGCGGCGCGGCATCGCGCGCAGGAGGAGCGCTCGGCGGAGTCGGTGCTGGGCACGCTGCGCAGGCTGGTGGGCGACGCGGAGTCCGCGGAGCAGGCGGCGCAGCGGGCGAACCGGCAGCTGGCGGCGGCGGGCTTGGACGGCGATCTGGTGCCGCGCCCGCCGGAGGTGCCGAAGGCGGAGGCGATCAGCACCCCGGACCGGGTGCGGACCGCGCCCGAACCGGACGCCGAACCGGTGGACGTGGACCGGCTCAGCGCACCCGAGGTCGACACCGATGAGCTGGCGCAGCGCTTCCGCGCCGCGGCGGACCGGGCGGGGCAGGCGAGCACGGTGGCGCAGCGCCGGGGCGCGTTGACGTTGACGCTGCACCAGCAGGCCGTGGAGTTGGACCGGCAGCGGGAGCAGGTCACGAAGCTCCAGCAGCAGGCCCGCCAGGCGCAGTTGATCTCGACGGAGGCCGTGGGCAGGCGCAACGTGGCTCAGCAGCGCCTCTCGGAGGCCGCCGCCGAATGGCGGCGGCGGGCGCAGCACTGGGGCTCGGACCACCCGGAGTCCACTGTGGACGACACGGTGCCGGAGGTGCCGTCGGCGGACCGGCTGCTGGCCGAGCGGTCCGCGGCGCGGGAAGCGCTGGAGCAGGCGCGGCGCTGGGCTCGGCCGCGGCTGCAGGAGGCGCGGCAGCGGATTTCGGCGGTGGAGCGGGAACTCGGCGAGTTCCGCGACCGGGTGCGCACCGGCGAGCAGGAGCTCGCGCAGCTGCGCGCCGGGGTCGAGCGCACCCCGCGGCGCCCGGAGTGGGCGGCGGCGGAGCGGCCCGAGGAGACGGGCCGCGCGTTCTACCGGCTGGTGGATTTCCAGCCGTCGCTCGACGACGCGCAGCGGGCCGGGCTGGAGGCGGCACTGCAGGCGAGCGGGCTGCTCAACGCGTGGGTCTCGGAGAAGGGCACCGTCGCCGAGCTGGCGGACGTGCTGGCCGTTCCGGGCGCGGAGGGCGCGGCGGGCACGCTCGCGGAGCTGCTGGTGCCCGCGCCGGAGCCGGACGGGCCCGTTCCCGCCGAGCACATCGGTTCCCTGCTCGCCTCCGTGTCCGTTGTGGACGGTCCGGGGCTGGTGGTGGGCACCGACGGCCGCTGGCAGGCCGGGGTGCTGTCGGGTTCGTGGCAGAAGGAATCCGCCGAGTACGTCGGCGCGGGCGCCCGCGAAGCGTCCCGAGCCCGGCGCATCGCGGAGCTGGAGGAGGAGCTCGCCGCGCTGCGCGAGCGGATCGGCGAAGTCGAACGGCGCCACCGCGACGCCACCGAGCACGGTGAATCCCTGGAACGGCACCTGGAATCGTTCCCCGACGACTCCGACCTCGTCACCGCGCACGCCCAGGTCGCCACGGCCACCGACGCCGCCGAGGACGCCGACCGCCACGCCAAGCAGGCCCGCGGCGAGCTCGACCAGACCGATCAGCGCTGGCAGGCGACGCGCTCCGAACTGGTGCGCGCCGCCGGGGAAGCGGACCTGCCGCCGGAGACGCAGGCGCTGGAACACGCCAACCGGGCCGCGACCGAGGCCCGCGCGGCGATCGACGCGCTGCACGAAGTGGTCGAATCGCGCTGCCTGGCCACGCTGGCCGACCTGCGCGACATCGCGCTGCACCACGACGCCGCGGTGGCCGACCGGATGGAGGCGGAGTCGCAGGCCGAGCAGCGCTGCGCCGAGCACACCGAGCAGGCCACCGGCCTCGCCGAGCTCAGCGACTCCGTGGGCGGCGCCGCGCAGGAGATCTCCGGCAAGGTCGGCGAACTGGAACGCGAACGGGCGCAGCTGCGCAAGGACCTGCCCGCCGCGCGGGAGCGGATCAGCACCGCGCGCGAACAGGTGGTGCGGCTGGAAACCCAGTGGGAGACCAAGCACTCCCAGCTCGCCGGGCGGGAATCCGACGCCGAGACCGCGGCGTCCGCGTTCACCGCCGCGCTGCGGGTGCCGGGCGTGTGGGCCGCGGCCGACGTGCTCCCCGCCGAGGACGGCGCCGAACCCGATCCGCGCGCCGTGGAACCGCCCGAACCGGCGGAGGCCGCGGAACTGCTCGCGGGCGCCGCGGACCGCAAGACGGCGGGTGAGACCGCGGTGCTCAACCGGTTCCAGACGCTGCAGCAGTCGCTCAGCGGCGGCTACGACATCGCCGCGGGCGACCAGCAGGGCCTGCTCACCGTCACCGTCACCGGCGAGGAAGGCCCGCAGCCGGTGGCCGACGCGGCCCGCCGGGTCGCCGAACGCCTCGCCGAACAGCGCGGCTTCCTCAACGAGCGGTACCGGTCGATCTTCGCCGACTACCTGATCCGCGACCTCGCGGAACGGCTGCGCGGGCAGGTGACGGTGGCGGAGAACCTGTGCAAGCGGATGAACGAGGTGCTCGACGGCGCCCGTTCCAGCCAGGGCGTGCACGTGCAGCTGGAGTGGGAGCCCTCGCCGTCGCTCGGCGACGACATCAAGCAGGCCATCGACCTGGTGCGCACCCCGTTCGCCGACCGCAGCGACGACCAGGACTCGTTGCTGCGCAAGGTGTTCACCGACCTCATCGAGGCCGAACGCGACAGCGCCTCCGGTGGCTACGCGGAGATCCTGTCGCGGGCGCTGGACTACCGCTCGTGGTTCGCGTTCACCGTGCGGGTGCGCGACACCGGCCCGGAGGGCAAGCCCCGCGTGCGGCGGCTGCGGCAGCTCTCGTCCGGTGAGACGCGGCTGATCTCCTACGTGACGCTGTTCGCGGCGGCGGCGGCGTTCTACGACGCGGTGAGCGTGTCCTCCGGCGGGCGCGGGCCGCTGCGGCTGGTGCTGCTGGACGAGGCGTTCGAGCGGCTCGACGATCCGACGATCGCGCGGATGCTGGGACTGCTGGTGGACCTGGACATGGACTGGCTGATCACCTGGCCCAGCGGCTGGGGCGTGTCGCCGAAGATCCCGAAGATGCACATCTACGACGTGCTGCGCCCGCGCAGCGGCCACGGCATCGCCTGCACGCACACCACGTGGGACGGTCGGGGCATGGAGCGCTCCGATGGCTGACGGCGACCTCACCGAAGTGTCCGACCAGACCCGCGCGGACGTCCGCGAGACGTGGGGCGGTGCCGCGCTGCGCGGGTTGTGGGAGCAGGCCCGCGAGGCGCTGGAATCGCCGAAGCGGCCGGACCGGTTCAGCGTCGCGCTGCCCGACGAGCCGACGCGCGCCGCCGTCAGCGCGGTGTACGGCCGCGAGCTGTACCTGGGGCATTCCCGGATCATGCTGGTGAAGCTGGACAAGGTGCTGCGCGCGGACGCCCGCTTCGGACTGCCCCTGCCGCTGGTGCTGGAGATCCTGCACGGCAGGCCCATCGCCTCCCCCGAGGCCGCCCCGGCACGAGCGGAGCGGTCCGATCCGGCGCTGGACGCGCTGACCGCGCACGGCTTGGGCGCGGCGGCGTGGGCCGAGCCGTGGGTGCGCTGGCTGCACCAGTACGGCCGCGTCGCCGAAACCGAGCTGGAGCACGTCACCGGACGTGCTGCGACGGTGCTCGCCGCGCTGGCGCTGGACCCGGCGACGCCCCCGGCGGTGTGGGTGTCGCGCGCCGAGCTCACCGCCGCCGACGACCCGCACGAGCTCGACAGCGGGAGCACGCTGAGCCGGATCGTGCTGCGCGCGGCGGCGCTGGCGCACGACATCGAACCGCCGAACGGCGAACGGGACCGCCGCGCGCTGTGGGAGCGCTGCGGGGTCGCCCCGGACGACGTGGCGGGCACGGTGCTGAGCTGGGCGCTGCCGCTGACCGGCGACGACTCCTGGTCGCGTTCGGTCGCGGACCGCACCGGCCTGGGCCTGCCGACGCACCTCACCCTCCGGGACCTGTCCGCGGCCCCGCACCGGCTCGTCGACTCGGGAACGGTCATCGCGGTGTGCGAGAACGCTCGGGTCCTCGAAGCCGCCGCCCGCGCCGACATCCGGCATCCGCTGGTGTGCCTCGGCGGGCACCCGTCACCGGTGGCGTCGTCGCTGCTGGCCCGGTTGCGCGCGGACGGGGCGCTGCTGCGCTACCACGGCGACTTCGACTGGACGGGCGTCGCGATCGCCCGCTCGCTGTGGTCGGAGCACGAGGCGCAGCTGTGGCGCATGTCCGCGGCGGACTACCGGGAAGCCGTCGACCACGCGGCCCACCGGCGCCTGGACCTCCCGAACCTCGTCGGCGCTCCCGTGGACACCCCGTGGGACCCGCAGCTGTCGGAGCTGATGTCCACGGCTTCCCGCGCGGTCGAAGAGGAAACGGTGCTCCCGACGCTGCTGGCCGACCTCCGCGACGCCGCGCTGAGCTGAGCACGACCTGGTTCGCGGGAACGCTCGGCCAGCTCAGGCGTCACCGCTCAAGCTCTCGATGTCGAGCCGGGTGGCCCGGATGTGGTCGGGACCGAGCACGCGCAACTGTCGGACAGCGGCTTCTCCAACTCGGCCACAACCGTCCGGCAATCTCCCGCTCTCGCCCACCAGAACGCCACGGTCGGCGTCCCGCAGGCTGCGGGTTCACCCGGCCTGCCTGCTGAGGTGTTCCCACTTCGGGAGTTCCGCGGAGCGGGCGCGTTCCAGGTCCCGGACCAGGTCGTAGGCGAGGCCGCCGAGGACGATTCGCTTGGGCGGCTCCTCCAGATCGGCCAGCTGCAGCAGCACTTTCGCCGCCAGGGACGGGTCGAAGTCCTGTGAGTCGGTGAACATCTCGAACAGTTCCGCGCGCAGCGGCGCGTAGGCGGGATCTTCCTCGGTGGCGGTGAGCCCCTGGGTGAACAGGCCGGTTTCGTACCCGCCGGGCTGCACGACCGTGACCTTGACACCGAACGGCTCGACCTCCATGGCCAGCGACCCGCTCATCGCGTCCAAGGCCGCTTTGGCGGCGCCGTACATGCCGGTCATGGCGTAGCCGCCGCCGGAGCCCATCGAGGAGATCTGCAGCAGCCTTCCGCCGCTCGCCCGCAGGTGCGGCACGACGGCTTGGCTCACCCACAGGGCGCCGAAGAAGTTCGTGTCGAAGTGCTCGCGGGCCTGCTGCTCGGCGCATTCCTCGACCATGCCGAGCAAGGCGATCCCGGCGTTGTTGACCACCACGTCGAGACCGCCGAACGCCTCGGCGGCGCGGTCCGCCCCGGCGAAGACGGCGGCGCGGTCGCGCACGTCCAGCGGGAAGGTGACGAGCCGGCCGCCGGAACGTTCCACCGAGTCGTCGAGCGGCGTGATGTCGCGACTGACCGCGACGACCCGGTCACCTGCGGCCAGCGCCGCCTCGGTGAAGGCGCGGCCGAGGCCCCGAGAGGCTCCGGTGATCAGCCAGGTGCGTGGTCCGGTTCGGGTCATGCTTCCCCCTCAGATGAGACGAGACGTTGCGTCTCGTTCAACTGTAGCGCCGATCCGCACCGAGTCAAGACGATCCGTCTCGTCTCGCGCTAATCTGGTTCGCATGGCCGTCAACAGCCCGGACCGCACCCGCCGCAGCGAGCGCTCGCGCACCGCGATCCTCACCGCCACCCGCGAGCTCATCGCCGAAGTCGGCTACGCGAAGCTGACCATCGAGGCGATCGCCGCCCGCGCCGGAGTCGGCAAGCAGACGATCTACCGCTGGTGGTCGTCGAAAGGCGCCGTCGTCTTCGACTCGATCCTCGCGTTGAGCGAACAGACCGACGGCGAGGTCGCACTGCCCGACACCGGCGACCTCGCGGCCGACCTGAAGACCGTGCTGCGCGCCACCGCGGCCGAGTTCGCGGACCCCGCCTTCGAGGCGCCGATCCGGGCGCTGAACATGGAGCTCATCGCCGACCCCGAACTGGCCGAGCTCTACCGCGAGAAACTCGAAAAACCCGTCACCGAAGCCAAAAAACGCCGACTCCGCGCCGCCCGGGAAGCCGGTCAACTCGCCGCGGACACCGACCTCGACCTGTTCCTGGAATTCCTGTACGCCCCGCTGACCCAACGCTGGCTGCTGCGCAGCGGCCCGCTCGACGACGCCTTCGCCGACGCCCTCGTCGACGCCACCCTCCGCGCCTTCCCCTGACCGCCCACCACCCCAACAGGCGCCCCCGAACACGTCCCGAACCGCGCCCACCCCGTTTCAACCCCGCGCAACCAACCGAGGAATCGACGAGCCCCACCTCTGCGACCTCAGAGCTTTTCCAGGCCACAGCGGCCTTTCGGGCGCCCGATCAGGGTGCCTCAGTCCCCCGCGAAACGACGGAGATCGTCCGCAGCGGATGGTCGTCACGGGTCGGGGCCGATGAGGGTGCGGTGGTGCGTGATGACCTTGCGGAAGGCGCGGACATAGCCCTCCACCAACTCCGGATCGTCGTGCGGGACGGTGATGGTGAGCGTGTTGCGGTGCCTGCGCTCCGACCTCGGGTACTGCCCGGCGCGATAGCGCGGCCACCCCTCCGGCAGGTTCGGGAACAACCGGTTCGGCGCGTCGAACAGCGGGTGCTCGTTGAGCGGCCGGGGCGCCCGCGGGTGGTCGACCTCCAAGCACCCCTCCGCTCGCAACGCCGCGATCAGCGCGTCCACCGGCAACCCGCCCAAGTCCTCCGGCCGGTGCAGCAGCGCCAGTGCGTACCAGGCCGGCGCCGAACGCGCGGGCACCTCCGGCACGCTGATGCCGGGCAACCCGCGCAGCTCCGCGATCATGTGCGCGGCCAGCTGCCGTCGCCCGCCCAGCCGCCGGTCCAGCTCGTTGAGCTGCCCCAGCGCCAGCGCCGCCGCCAGCGGATGCATCCGGTGTGCCAACCCGGTGCCGGTGACGACGTAGCGCCGCAGCGGGTGGTCGATCGGGATCTCGCTGCGGCACCGGCCGCCGTCCTGGCTGTGCAGCAGCACCCGGTAGTACAAGTCGTCGTCATCGGTGAGCACGAATCCGCCCTCGCCCGCCGACAACGGCTTCGCCCCGCCCATGCTGAACGCGGCGATGTGCCCGAACGTGCCGACCCGGCGCCCGCCCACCGCCGCGCCGTGCGCGTGCGAACCGTCCTCCACCAAGCGGATCCCGTGCCGCTCGGCGATGTCCGCGAGCGCCTCCACCCGCGCGGGCACACCCCACAGGTGCGTGATCACGATGGCCTTGGTGAACGGCGTGATCGCCGCCTCCACCTGCAGCGGATCGATGTTGCCGAGCTCGTCGCAGTCCACCAGCACCGGCTTCGCCCGCAGGTGGAACAGCGGCGTCGCGGTCGGATGCGCGGTGTAGGCGGGCACGATCACCTCGTCCCCGTCGGTGAGCCCGAGCGCGGAGTACGCCGAATGCAGCGCCGCCGTGCCCGAAGACGTGACCACCGCGCGGCGCACGCCGAAGAACTCCGCGAGCCGGCTCTCCAGCTCCGCGACGATGCCGGTGCGCCCCGGCACGGACACCGCGCTGTAGAGCTGCGCGGTGACCGCGACCGCGGTGTTGATGTCGACCGGCGGCCAGGGGACCTGCGGGGCGGCGGAGCGCACCACAGGTGGGCCGCCGTGAATCGCCAAGGGGCTGCTCACGTGATCAGATCCTTCGGTTCCGCACCGCGCGAACGCGGCCGGAGGACGTGAGATTGTTGTGCGCGCGAAGACTTCGGAGGACATTTTTCGCTCAGCTACCCGCCATCTGTGTGAAACGTGTTGTCGGCGTCCGGGAACCTCCGTTCAAGGGGACCGCGGCGAGGGGGTGTGTGCGTAGGCTGAGCGCCTGCTCACGGTGAGCTCACGCACACGCACGCCGGACGCGATGGGGATGGTGGCCATGACCGGCCAGGCGAAGGCCGACCTGGACGCGACACCGGAACAGGACGTGTTCGTCGCCGAATTCCGGCGATGGCGCGACGTTCGCGGCCTGTCCAGATCAGCGCTGGCCCGCGGCATGGGCTACAGCCGGTCGTACGTGTCGAAGGTCGAAAGCGGCGGTGAGCACGCGTCACGCGAATTCGCCCAAGCCGCCGACAGCGCCCTCAACGCCGGTGGATCGCTGCGCCGGGCCTGGCGGGAGCAGAACACCGTTCCCGCGCCGCGCAAACCCAGCCCACCGCAGCACGCCGCGCCGGCCACCGAACCCGCGGGCGGGCTCGTCGTCGAGCACGATCACGCGGAACTGTTCTACGTCAACGGTTCCTACCGCGCCACCATGCGGCGACATCTGGTCAACAACGGCACCGAGCCGATCACCCGCTACCTGATCCGCATCTCGGTGGACCGCTTCCCCGGCGACCCCGAACGTTCCAACCGGCTCTACCGGGACAACCCGTTGACCTGGGAGGAGATCGACCTCCAAGCGTGGCACGGGGAGAAGCGCGAAGAACCGATGCGCTGGAGCGTGCAGCACGACCGGGACGCCTTCAAGGAAGTGTGGCTGCTGTTCGCCAACGACTCCGGCCGATTCCCGCTGTACCCGGGCGAAAGCGCCTGGATCGAATACACCTACACCGTCAGCGACGACAAGTGGGGCCACTGGTTCCGCCGCGCGGTGCGGCTGCCCACGCAGCGGTTATCGGTCACGTTGAACTTCCCGACGGAACTGGACCCGGCGGTGTGGGGACTGCACACCTCGATGACCGCCGAATCGATGCCGTTCCACACCGCCATCGAAACCCGGCACGAACAGGACCGCACGATCTACGCGTGGTCGACCGAAGACCCACCGCTGCACGCCCGGTACCGGCTGGAATGGCACTTCCGCAACGACTCGCCGACCGCTCCGTCCGGGCCGCCGAAGCCGAGCGAGACCATGACGGCGCTGGGCATCGTGCAGGACGGCGACCCGATGCTGCGGCGCTCGGCCCGCCCGTTCACGCTGCCCGACGAAGCCGAAGACGCCCGGCGCGTGATCAACGAGCTGCACTCGGCGACGCAGCGCATCTCGAAAGCGCACACCTTCGGCAAGGGCATGGGCATCGCAGCGCCGCAGATCGGCATCGAACGGGCCGCCGCCATCGTGCGCCCACCCGGCAGCGACGACCTGATCACGCTGCTGAACCCGCGGATCATCGAAGCGGGCGAACAGGGCGACGAGCAGTACGAAGGCTGCCTGAGCTTCTTCGACGTGCGCTGCCTCGTGCCGCGCCCCGTGGTGGTGCACGTGGAACACCAGGACATCACCGGGGAACGGCGCATCACCATCTTCGAACGCGGCGTCGCGCGGCTCGTGGCGCACGAAGTCGACCACCTCTACGGCGTGCTGTGCCGCGACCACCTGGCGCCGGACGTCACCCCGATCCCAGTGGAACAGTACAGAGGCACCGGCTCTGGTTGGCATTATCCTTCGGAGTCCTGAGCCGGTCGTTTTGCTTGGGGGGCGGGTGGCGGAACCTCAGCCGGTCTGTCGCTGCGGGATCTTTTCCCCGAGTGGCTCCGCGAGGGAAAAAGCCGTCCTCGCGACAGACCGGCTGAGAACCCGCGGGTGGTCACCTTTCTGACGTGGGCTATGTGCTTCGCACATACAGGCACGGCTACGCCGCAAGGCGGGCTTGCTTCGCAGCCCACGGCACGGCTTCGCCGCGAGGCACGGCCTTCGGCCGCAGGAGTTGGCGTGTGGGGCATGAGGGCGCGAGCAATCCGATGGCTACTCTCCGTAGTTTTTTGTCGCTCGAAATGGGGCTTTATCAAGATCAACGCACGTTTCCGCACGTATATTCGGGTAGTGTGCGGGTCCGTCGCTTGGTCCATCTCACCTGGTGCGAGACCATCGGCGCACAGGCTCAGGAAACCGGATTTCCCCTGCCATACCGGAAAGAGACCCTGAGTCGACGGAGGCGGCCATGTTCACCTTTCCCGTGCATCCCGCGGAACTGTTCACCGAGCGCGCCCGGCAGTTCCAGAGCTGGGGAGTGTCACCGAGCGTGATCGCCCGCATCCGCGATCGGATCGACGACATGTGGGGCCACGGCCGCACCGGCTGGGTCCCGGTGTGGGCGGAAGAGGCCCGGCGCGCGGAATCCGAGCACGACTGGGCGCACGCCGCCGCGTGCTGGGGCGCCGCCCGGTTCCCGTGCCTGGCCACCGCGGATCGCCGGGAGGCCTACGCCCGCCAGCTGGAATGCTTCGGCCACGCCTCGGCTGGCCTGCCCGTCACGTTCCGCCGCTACGCCCTCGACGTCCCGTACCGCCGGCACAGCACCCGCGTCACCGCGCACGTCTACCGCCGCCCCCGAGCCGTCAGCGACCAGTTGCTGCTGCTGTGCGGCGGAGTGGACACCTGGAAGGTGGAGCTGCACCGGATGGCGCTGCTGATCTCCCTGATCAGCGGGCTCACCGTCGCCGCCGTCGACATGCCCGGCACCGGCGAATCACGAGTCCCGCTGGCCGCGGACTCGGACCTGCTGCTGGCCGCGACCGCCCGGCAGCTCGCCGACCGGACGCGGTGTTCGAAGACCGCGCTGCTCGGCCTGAGCTTCGGCGGGCACTGGGCCGCGAAGCTAGCGCTCACCGGCCGGGTCGACGCCGCCATCGACTTCGGCGGCCCCATCGGGGCGAACGGCACGGCGGTCGACGTGCTGGGCCTGCCGCACGGGATGGCCGGGGTCATCGGCAACGCGCTCGACCTGCCCGCGCTGCCGGACCGGGCCGACGCCGACCGGTTCTCGCTGGAGTTCTCGCTGCGCAGGCAAGGACTGCTGAGCTCGACCTCGGCGGCACCGCTGCTGGCGATCAACGGCACCGGCGATCCGTACGTGCCGCTGCGGGACACCATCGCGCTGGCCGACCGCCCCGCCGCCGAGGTGTGGCTGGTGCCGGGCACCGGGCACTGCGCGCGGGAACGGCTGCCGCGCGTGCTGCCGCCCGCGATCGGCTGGCTGCTCGCGGAGCTCTCGCCCAGGTCCGTCCGCCGCCAGCTGATCTCCCGCGCGCTGCGCGCCTCGCTCGGCGAGACCGTCACCGGGCCCCGCCACGTCGCCGGGGAGCACGAGCACACCGAGGCGCCCGGCGCACGGATGCTGACCGCCCGCCCCTGAGCCGCCCGGGGCATCGCGGGGCAGCTCCGGTGCTCGCGGCATGGAGTGCGCGAACGCGGATGCGGCCCGTTCGGCGGCGGCCTAACCTCCGAGCTCATGACCGGAACGGGGTTCACCGTCGAATTCGCCACCGCACGCCCCCTGCTGCTGGCGCGGTGGTGGGCGCAGGTGCTCGACTGGACCGTCGACACCAGCGCCGCCGATCCGGTGGTGCGGCCCGCAGGACCCGGAATTCCGCTGCTGTTCGCCGGTGCCGCGCGGGAGAAGTCCGGGAAGAACGGCGTCCACCTCGACCTGCGCAGCGAATCGCACGACCACGAGCGGACCATGCTGCTGCGGCTGTTCAACGCGGGCGCGCGCTTCGCCGACATCGGGCAGGGCGAGGACGTGCCGTGGGTCGTGATGACCGACCCCGACGGCAACGAGCTCTGTCTGCTGGAACCCCGGAAGTCCGATGTGGACACCGGAGCGGTGCATTCGGTGGTGATCGACTCCGCCGACCCCGAGCGCGACGCGCGGCGGTGGACCGGGACCACGTCGCTGATCGTCGTGCACCGCGAACCGCACCTGGTCGCGCTGCACTCGCCCGACCGCAGCGGCCCCTACCTGGAATTCCTCAGCGCCACCGGCCCCGGCACCACCCTCCGCGTCCTCCCCCACCCATGACGACTGCAAGCGGGAAGCGATCGGAGTGAACGGACCGTTCACCCAACCGCATTGGACGAACGAGCCGTTCACCCACAACCCGGCCCCGCCCGCGATTCACGAGTGAACGGACCGCTTGCCCAACGGGATTGGACGAACAGGCCGTTCACTCCGGCCCGAGGCACCTCATCAGGAGTGAACGGACCGCTTGCCCAACGGAATTGGACGAACGGGCCGTTCGCTCAACCGCTGATCCGGCCCGGTTCGATGAGGCGGACTCCGTGCAGGCGGCGGACGAAGTCGGCGCCGAAGGCGGTGGACGGGGTGTGCGCGCCCGGGCGGGTGCCGCCCGTCAGCAGGCCGCCGACGGAGCGCAGCACCGCGTCCACCGTGAACTCGTAGGTGTCGGGCCCGATCAGCGCCGCCGTCACCGAGCGGCCGGCGTCGTCGGTCGCCTCCGCGAAGACCTCCACCCAACTCCGCGCCCGCTGCGCCGATCCGGGCCCGCCGACCAGCGAACCGATCACGGCCTTGCCGACGCGCTGCGCGACGGGCCGCCCCAGCACCGCCCTGCCGAGCGCGGTCGCCGTCGGCCCCAAGCGGTGCAGTCCCGGCAGCCGGGTGAAGGTGGTGATGTTCGGGATGCCGGTGCTGCGGTAGGCCGTGCTGACATCGCCCCACGGCAACGAGGACACCCGGTGGTGCCCGGACGGGAACGGCACGTCCCGGTGCCGCCAGCCCATCGGAACCGTGCGCAGCACTCCGTCGACGCGAGCCCGCCCGCCGAGCGCGGCGCCCTCCAGCGCGCTCTTCACCGTGCCGCCGCTGATCCCGCCGCTGGCCTGGAACGCCAGATCGAGGTTCGTGGCGCCCGGCAAGGCGGTGGCGACCATCGCGGCCAGGCAGTCGGTCGGCACCACGTCGAATCCCGCGCCGGGCAGCAGCACCACCCCCGCGTCGACGGCGTCCCCGTGCCGGGCGAACACGGACTCGAACACGTCGATCTCGCCGGTGATGTCCACGTAGTGCGTTCCCGACGCCAGGCAGGCCGCCACCATCGGCGTCGAAGTCGCCGAAAACGGTCCGGCGCAGTGCGCCACCAGGTCGACGTCCGCCAGCGCCGCCGCGGCGGCGGCCTCCGCGCGCACGTCGAACACCCGGTACGGCAGGCCCAGCGGAGTCGCGACGCGCGCGAGCTTCGCGGGGTCGCGCCCGGCGAGCACCGGCCGCTGCCCCCGGTCGAGGGCGCGTTCCGCGATGAGCCGCCCCGTGTACCCGGTGGCGCCGTAGATCATCCAGGTCACGAGAACCTCCGAACCGTCATTGCCCGTACAACGAGAACCCGCCACCCCCGTCACGGGTTGCCTTGCGGCCCCGATCCGTCCGCAACCCACACCCACCGAAGCGGGTGAACGGACCGTTCGCCCAACGGCGTTGGACGAACGGTCCGCTCACTACCGCCACGCGCAGCCGCCGCGCAGGGCGAGTTCGGAGTGAACGGACCGTTCGTCCAACGGGATTGGACAAGCGGTCCGTTCACTTCGTCCCGTCGTGCGAAATGCGGACGGCCCGCTCGGTCCGGCGGGGAGCCGGTGGAGCGGGCCGTCACGTCAGGTGCGGTCAGAGGAGGCCGAGGGTCGATTCGACGATCAGCCAGCCGCCGAAGACGGCGAACAGCGCGGCGGCGCCGTAGCGGATGAAGCGCTCCGGCAGGTGCTTGCCCAGCAGCAGGCCGACGCCGATGGCGAGCGCGTCCGCGAGCACCATGCCGACGGTCGACCCGATCCAGGTGCCCAGCCAGTCGTGCTGCGAGGCGAGGGTGACCGTGGCGAGCATCGTCTTGTCGCCGAGCTCGGCGAGGAAGAACGCGAGCGTCACCGCGATCACGGCGGAGCGGGCGGTGCGACCGGCCTTGCTCTTCTCGGCGTCGGTGAGGTGGTCACCGCGCAGCGTCCACGCGGCGAAGCCGAGGAAGGCGATCCCGGCGACCAGGCCGATCCACTCGGTGGGCAGCAGCGCGCCCATGCCGAATCCGAGGGCGACCGAGGCGGCGTGCACGACGGTGGTGGCGAGCGTGATGCCCAGCAGCACCTGCCAGGCGCGGTAGCGGGTGGCGAAGGTCATCGCCATCAACTGGGACTTGTCGCCGAGTTCGGCCACGAAGATCGCCGCGGAACTGACGGCGAAACCGGTCAACACGGTACGAACACCTCTTCCCTGCTTGGACCAGGGCGCGTCACGCCTCCGATCCGACGTGTCTCGGATCGAAGGTCTCGCCCGCCTGCGCATCGAGAGGCTCCGCGACCGGGCGTGCGTCATTGCCGCCAGTATGTCGATCGCGAATTGAGGGCTACTCCCCTTCTGCCGAATAGATTACCCGCCGCACCGGAACAATCAACCCGTCAACTCGAAATCGAGAACACGAATTCGACCGAACCACTCGGCCAAACAATTTTTTCGGCGGGCCGCAAATTATTTTTCCGAATTCCTGGTTCGACGTTTCCCAGCGGGACGATCAGCACCCCCACCAGGCATTTCACCGCTCGGGAAGGGCCGTCTCCGGCGTCCGGAACCGCGTCAACGGCGGACGAGGTGCAATGCGGTCGGGACAGGCCGGGACACCAGCATTCCCACCGCCGAGCAGGTGTCCACCTCGAGCGGATCGTGCGCGCCGACGGTCGGCTCACCCAGTTCCGGGCGCCACAGCGCCGTGCGCAGCAGCCCCGGTTCGGCCAGTTCGTAACCGTTGAACACGGTGTGGAAGTCGTCGGGCGAACGCCAGATCGGCCGCCGCCCGATCCGCTCCGCCACGTCACCGAACCCGCGGACCTGCTCGGCCGTGGCGGTGACCACCGACAGGTGCGAGCAGACCAGGGCGCTGCCCACCGAGCACGCGTCCCGGTACGCCGCGACCACCCCGGAGAGCTCGTCGTCCTCGGTGATGAACGGCAGCGCCGCCATCGCCAGCACCGCAACCGGGCGGGTGAAGTCCAGCAGCCCCGTCACGCCCGGCGCGGTCAGCACGCTGGCCGGTTCGCACAGGTCGGCCTCGGTGACCGTCACCCCGCGCACCCCGTGCAGCTGCGCCTCGGCCAGCCGCACCGTGAACGGGTCGGCGTCGACGTAGGCGATCTTCGCCGTCGGATCCACCCGCTGGGCGGTGCCGTGCACGTCGCCGACCGTGGGCAGTCCCGTTCCCAGGTCGAGGAACTGGTCGATGCCGCGTTCGGCGAGGTAGCGCACCGCGCGGCTCAGGAAGGCGTGGATGACCTGGATGTGCTCGGCGATGTTCGGCAGCACCGGCTTCATGTCCTCGGCGAGCCTGCGGTCGAGCTCGAAATGGCTCGTCCCGCCCAGCAGGTAGTCGAAGACGCGCGCCATCGAGGGCTGCTCCGGCTGCCCCAGGCCCGCCAGCCGTCGTCGCCCGTCCGTGTCGGACGAAGTTCCCATCGCACACCCCCAGGTTCGCGAATTCCCCCAGCCTAGATCGTCGGGGCTCGCCTCGACAGGTGATCGGCCCAGGTGCGGGAGGTCACTCCGCGCAGCGGGAACAGGAGGCGCGGTCGGGCCCGTTGCACGGTCCGGTGCTCCCCCGCTCCTCTCCTCGGGCGGGGGTCACGGCACCAGGTGGTCGCTGTCGCGCGCGTCGGTGACGGCCATGTGGCCGGGGGCGTGCCCGATCGCGAGCGCCGGCCGGGACCGCATCACCGCCGCCTGCGGAGTCACCCCGCACGCCCAGAACACCGGGACCTCCCCCGGCCGGATCGACACCGGTTCCCCGAAGTCCGGTGCATCCAGGTCCCGGATCCCGAGTTCGGCCGGCGACCCGATGTGCACCGGCGCGCCGTGCACCGCGGGGTAGCGGGAGGTCACCCGCACCGCGGTGGCCACCTGGTCGGCGGGCATCGGGCGCATCGACACCACCAGCGGCCCGGCCAGCGCGCCCGCCGGGCGGCACTCGCGGTTCGTCCGGTACATGGGCACGTTGCGGCCCTGCTCGACGTGCCGCACCGGGACGCCCGCTTCGAGCAGCGCGGCCTCGAAGGTGAAGCTGCACCCGATGAGGAACGACACCAGGTCGTCGCGCCACAGGTCGGTGACCTCGCCGCGCTCCTCGACGAGCTCGCCGTGCCGGTAGATCCGGTAGGCGGGCAGGTCGGTGCGCAGGTCCCCGGCGAAGATCGACGCCGCCGTCTCGCCCGGTTCGGTCACGTCCAGCACCGGGCAGGACCGCGGGTTGCGCTGCGCGAACAGCAGGAAGTCGTAGGCGTCCGCGCGCGGCAACGTCAACAGGTTCGCCTGCGTCCACCCCGAGCTGTAGCCCGCCGTCGGCGTCCGGAGACCCGCGCGGAACGCGGCCCTGGCCTGCTCGGGTGTCATCGTCGCGGGCTGCATCTCGCGCTCACCTCTTCGCTGGGGTCACTTGACGGAATCGCACGCGCTGCCCCGGCCGGGCCTGCGCGGCCCGGTCCACGTCGGCGGCGAGCACCACCGCGATCACCGGGTACCCGCCGGTGACGGGGTGGTCGGCGAGGAACAGCGTCGGCCGCCCCGACGGCGGCACCTGCAGGGAACCGAGCGCCATGCCTTCGCTGGGCAGTTCCTCGGTGCGCGCCCTCGGCAGTGCGGGCCCGTCCAGGCGCACGCCCACCCGGTTGAGGTCGGCGCTGGCCGCGAACGCCTCCCCCAGCAGCGCGCTGACGGCCTGCTCGGTGAACCAGTCCGCGCGCGGCCCCAGCACGACCGAGAGCTCCAGGTCTCCGTCGCGCACGGGACGGACCGGGGCCTGGTCGACGACCGGGAACTCCGCGGGCGGCGGCCCGACCGGCAGCCGGGTGCCCGCGGTGAGCTGCGGCGGACCGAGCCCGGAGAGCACGTCGGTGGCGCGGGAACCGAGCACCGGCTCCACGTCGATCCCGCCGCGCACCGCCACGTACCCGCGCAGGCCGCGCGCCGGGGCACCGAGCCGCAGCGACGCTCCGGCGCGGACCCGCAGCACGGTGTTCACCGGTTCCGCTCGGCCGTCCACCGTCAGCGGGGAGTCGGCACCGGTCACCGCCACCGTCACGTCCCGGTCGGGACGCAGCAGCAGTCCACCGAAGGTGGTCTCGATCGCGGCCGCGCCCTCCGCGTTGCCGACGAGGCGGTTCGCCAGCCGCAGCGAGCTCCGATCGGCCGCGCCGGAGACGCCGACCCCGATGCCCGCGTGCCCGCTGCGGCCCAGGTCCTGCACGGTCGCCAGCGGACCGGGCTGCACGATCTCGATCATGAGACTTCCTCGAACCGGACGCGCACGCCGGGCCGCAGCAGCGCGGGCGGCTCCCGGTCGGTGCGCCAGATCTCCAAGTGGGTGCGGCCGATGAGCTGCCAGCCGCCCGGCGACTCCCGCGGGTAGACGCCGCTGAACTCCCCGGCCAGCCCCACCGCGCCCGCGGGCACTCGGGTCCGCGACTCGCCGCGCCGCGGCACGGCCAGCTTCGGCGAGCCACCGGTGAGGTAGCCGAAACCGGGGGCGAACCCGCCGAAGGCGACCGTCCACGGGTGCTCGGTGTGCTCGTGCACGACCTCCCGCTCCGTGAGCCCCGTCAGCTTCGCGACCTCGGCGAGGTCCGCGCCGTCGTAGACCACGGGTACCCGCAGCAGCCCGCCGTCGTCACCGCGCCGCTCGCCGACGCGGACTTCGCGCACCGCCCGTTCGACGGCCGCCGGATCCGCGCGGTCCGGGTCCAGCCGCAGCAGCAGCGTGCGGGCCGCGGGCACCAGGTCGAGCACGCCGTCCGGGGTGGAATCCCGCAGCTCGCCGTGCAGCGCCTGCACCGCGGGCAGGTCGGCCAGCTCCACGAGCAGCGCCGAATCGGCGCAGCGCAGCACCCGCACCTCGCTCACCTCGACCGGTCCGGTGCGAACGGGGCGAGCTCGACGCCGTCGGCCCGCAGCCGGTCCCGCACGGTCTCGGCGATCCGCACCGCTCCGGGGCTGTCGCCGTGCACGCAGATCGACTCGGCCGACACCGCGATCTCGGTGCCGTCGACGGCGTCGATCGGCTCGCCGCGCGCGATGCGCAGGCACCGCCGCGCGATCAGCTCCGGGTCGTGCAGCACGGCACCGGGTTCGCGGCGGGACACCAGGGTCGCCTCCGGGGTGTAGGCGCGGTCTGCGAACGCCTCCCGGAACACCCGCAGGCCCGCGTCGGCGGCCTGCGCGAGCCACGTCGAACCGGGCAGGCCGAGCACCGCGAGCGCCGGGTCGTAGGCGCGCACCGCTTCGACCACCGCCGCGGCCTGCGCCTCGTCGCGCACGATCGCGTTGTAGAGCGCGCCGTGCGGTTTCACGTAGGTCACCGCGGTGCCCTCCACGCGGGCGATGCCGTCGAGCGCGGCCAGCTGGTACAGCACCTCGTCGGTGAGTTCGCGCGGCGGCACGTCGATGAACCTGCGGCCGAACCCGGCGAGGTCCCGGTAGCCGACCTGGGCACCCACCGCGACCGTCCGCGCCGCCGCCTCCGCGCAGGCCCGGCGGATCACGCCGGGGTCTCCGGCGTGGAAACCGCACGCCACGTTCGCACTGGTCACCACGCCCAGCAGCGCGCTGTCGTCGCCGAGTTCCCACCGGCCGAAGCCCTCGGCGAGATCCGAGTTCAGGTCGATCCGCACGTCCCCTCCATTCCTGCCGATCACTGCCACAGCTGCGCGATGGCGCTCAGCGAGTTCACCCCGAAGTACAGCGACAGCAGCCAGGCGAGCACGCCGATCACCAGCAGCCAGCGCGGGTAGCGGTACCCGCCCAGCAGATCACTGCGCCGCGCCGCCACCCACAGCAGCACGCCGAACCCGACGGGCAGGATCAGCCCGTTGAGCGCTCCCGCCATCACCAGCAGCGTCGTCGGCGCCTGGTCCAGCACGAGGAACACGGCGGTGGACACCGCGATGAAGCCGACGACCAGCCAGGTCCGGGCCCGCTCCAGGCCTGCGGAGAAGGTCACCAGGAACGACACCGAGGTGTAGGCGGCACCGACGACCGAGGTGATCGCCGCCGCCCACATGATCAGCCCGAAGGCACGGACGCCGATCTCCCCGGCCGCGTGCCCGAACGCCTCGGCGGTCGGGTTGGCGGAGGTGAGCGTCGCGCCACCGGCCACCACACCGAGCACCGCGAGGAACAGCACGGCCCGCATCACGCCGGTGACCAGCAGCGACAGCACCGAGCTGCGGCTGACGTCGACGATCCGCTCCGGTCCGGTCACGCCGGCGTCGACCAGCCGGTGCGCGCCCGCGTAGGTGATGTAGCCACCGACGGTGCCGCCGATGAGCGTGGTGACGGCGAGGAAGTCGACCTGATCGGGCAGCACGGCCTGGCGCATCGCCTCCCCGACGGGCGGGTCGGACACGATGGCGACGTAGGTGGTGAGCCCGATCATGAGCACGCCCAGCACCACCACGATGCGGTCCATCGCCACACCGGCGCGCTTGCTCAGGAAGATCCCGATGGCCAGCAGCGCGGACAGCGTCCCGCCGATCTTGGCGTCCAGCCCGAACAGGGCGTCGAGCCCGAGCGAGGTGCCGGACACGTTGGCGATGTTGAACACGAGCCCGCCGAACACGACGAGCACGGCCATCGCGTAGCCCAGGCCGGGCAGCACCTTGTTCCCGAGGTCCTGGGCGCGCATGCCGGAGACGCCGATGACGCGCCACACGTTGAGCTGCACGGCGATGTCGATCAGCACGGACAGCACGATGACGAAGGCGAACGCCGCGCCGAGCCGCATGGTGAAGTCGGTGGTCTGGGTGATGAAGCCGGGCCCGATGGCGCTGGTGGCCATCAGGAAGACGGCTCCGATCAGCGCGCCGCGGTGGGCGCCGGTCTTCGTGCTGGTGCCGCTCATGCGTGTCCTTCCGGCCTCCGGTGCGAGCCTCGGGCGCGACTCGCACCCGCGGGCGTGCGCTGGGGTTTCCCCGTGGTCGCCCCCGCCGTGCTCGGCGGTGTCGTCACGATAGGGGTCGTTCAGCGAGGGTTCAATAGTCTGTTCCGACATATCAACGATCCCCATGTAGGACGTTCGATCGTTCAACAATCCCTCGATGCACTCCGCATGGTCTCCCAACTGCGAAAACCGGCGGATTGTCGGACACGCCTACAATCCCGGAGGGCTGGTTACACTTTGGTTTCCGATCACTCCAGTCCTTGGGAGAGGCATGACCAGCGCGCAGTGGGTCGACCGGTTGGCAGCGGACCGGTCCCTGCTCGAACGGACCAGCACCGTCGAGCGGGTCACCGACCTGCTGCGGCAGCGCATCATCCAGGGCGAACTGCCACCCGGCACCCAGCTCTCCGAGGTCAGCGCGAAGGACGCGCTCGGCGTCTCCCGCAACACCCTGCGCGAGGCGTTCCGGCTGCTCGGGCACGAGCGCCTGCTGGTGCACGAGATGCACAAGGGCGTCTCGGTGCGCAAACCCACCAGCGCCGACGTGACCGACCTCTACCGGCTGCGGCGGATCATCGAGGTGGGCGCCGTGCGCAACGCCGCCACCACGAAGACCGACCTGGTGCAGGCCGTGGCCCGCGCGGTCCGCGCGGGCGAGCAGGCGAGCGAGGACGGCGACTGGGGCGAGGTCGGCACCGCCAACATGCGCTTCCACGAAGCGCTGGTCGGCCTCGCCGACAGCCCGCGCATCAACGACGCGATGGCCGGTCTGCTGGCCGAACTGCGCCTGGCGTTCCACGTGATGTCCACCGACGACCAGGGCGAACTCGACCCGCGCCGCACCCGCGGCTTCTACGAGTCCTACGTGGAGCGCAACCGCGCCATCGCCGACAAGGTCGCCGAGGGCGAGCTGGAATCGGCCGCCGCCGACCTGGAGGGCTACCTCGCCGACGCGGAGTCCCACCTCATCGAGGCCTACACCGCCCGGGGCTGATCGCCCGACCGGAAGGCCCCCTTCCGCCGGGCAAGATCATCGTCACCGTGCCGACCGTGGCGAGGCGCTACGACTTCGCACTCAGCGGCAAGGACGACTTCATCCCTGTCTTGTCAGCGGCGAAGCCGCTGAGCAGTGACCACCAAAGCAGGCCGACCACCGGCGGGTTCTCAGCGTTCTTCTCGCGAGGACGGCTTTTCCCTCGTGGCGGAGCCACTAGGGAAAAAGATCCCGCAGCGAGAAGAACGCTGAGGTTCCGCCACCCGACCCCGGAGCAAAACGACCACCACCGGCAGTCAGTCGATCAGGCGGCGGCGCATTGTTGTGTAGGCGAGCACCCACATCAGTCCGGCGAACAGCGCCAGCGCGCCCACGTGCAGCAGGTCGATGCCGGGGCGCAGGCCGAACGCGGCGTGCCGGACGAGCTCCACGCAGTGGTAGAGCGGGTTGAACGCCGCCACCGCGCTCGCCCAGCCGGGCAGCTGGTCGATGGGGAAGAACGTGCCGGCCACCAGGAACAGCGGCGTGATCACGGCGCTCACGATGTAGTTGAACGAGTCGATCGAGGGCACCACCGCCGAACACCAGATGCCGAACAGCGCGAACCCGAGCCCCGTGATCAATCCGATCAGCGGCACCAGCAGCATGCCCGGCGCCGGGTCCAGCCCGAACACCATCGCCACGAACAGCGGAGCGCAGCCGTACACGCCCGACTTGGTGGCGATCCACAGCGCTTCGGCGGCGACGAGTTCGTGCACGTCCACGGGCGCGGCGAGCATCGCGTCGTAGGAGTGCTGGAACTTGCGCCGCACGAACGTGGTGAACATCCCGGCGAACGCGCTGGTGAACAGCACCGAGGTCGCCACCACGCCGGTGCCGAGGAACTCGATGTACGGCAGCCCGCGGATGGTGGCGATCAGCGATCCGAGCCCGAAGCCGAACGCCAGCAGGTAGATCGTCGGTTCCACCACCGAGGAGAACGTGCTCGACAGCCAGTACCGCCGGAACAGGGTCAGTTCCCGCCGCCACACCCCGGCGAACGCGGCCAGTTCGAACCGCCGCAGCCGTTCGGGCGCGTGGCCCGCGATCCGCGCGTCCGTCATTCCACGGCCTCCCCGGTGAGCGAGACGAACACGTCTTCCAGGTTGCTGACCCGGTGGTGCCCGGTGCCGAGCCGCCGGGCCGTCACCTCGGGCATGCCTTCGGCTCGCAGCACCGACACGGCCGGACCGGTGCGGCGCGTCGTCAGGCCCGCTTCGAGGGCGATCGCTTCGACTTCGGCGAGCCTGCCCGGCGGGCCGTAGTACTCGACGACGTCCTGCCCGGCGTGCTCGGCGCGCAGGTCGTCGGGGGTGCCGCTGGCGATGACCCGGCCGCCGGACATCACCGCGACGGCGTCGGCGAGCCGCTCCGCCTCCTCGATGTAGTGCGTGGACATCAGCACGGTGACGCCGTCGGCGCGCAACGCGTCGATCAGCGCCCACAGCTCCTGGCGGACCTGCGGGTCGAGGCCGACGGTGGGTTCGTCGAGCAGCACGATCCGCGGCGAGTGCACCAGGCCGCGGGCGATCAGCAGCCGGCGCCGCATGCCGCCGGAGAGCTCATCGGTCTTCGTATCGGCCCGCTTGCGCAGCTGCGCGAGGTCCAGCGCCCGCTCCACCGCTTCGGCCCGACCGGCCCGCGGCACCCGGTACAGGTGGGCGAAGACCTCCAGGTTCTGCCGGGCGGTGAGCTCCTCGTCGAGGTTGTCCAGCTGCGGCACCACGCCCATCGCGGTGCGCGCCCGCTTCGATTCGCGCGGCACGCGGAAGCCGAGCACTTCGATCTCACCGGCATCGGCCCGCGTCTGCGCGGTGATCAGGCGCATCGTGGTGGACTTGCCCGCGCCGTTCGGTCCCAGCAGCCCCAGGCACGTCCCGGCGGTCACGGTGAGGTCGAGCCCGTCGACGGCGGCGATCTCGCCGTAGCGCTTCACCACACCGCGCAGCGACAGCGCGGACGCCGTCACGGTCTCGACCCGCTCCCGTGTCGTCATGCACCTACCCCCAGGTGGTCGACAGGACTCCGCCAACCGTACTTGCTGACCGGCCTGATCAGGCCGGACGAGACAACGGCCCGTTCCCCGGTACGGGCCCGCCCCGGCCCTCAGCCGAGTCCGGCGAAGAGGTCCTCCTCCGCTCCGTTCGGCCCGCCGCCGGGGCCGCGCACGCCGCGCACGAGCAGGTAGTGCTCGGTCGCGAACTCGGGGCGCCGCACCAGCTGGGCGAAGAAGCCGTCGTCGTCCACGTCGACCTGGCTGCGGTAGTGGCGCAGCGCCGCGATCTTCGCCTCGTGGTGGGCGGCGCCGTCGAGCACCGCCGTGATGTCGGCGTCCGGGACGGTGTTCGGCTTGAAGTCGTCGAACCCGGCCTCCTGCATCCGCATGATGAAGGATTCGGGCAGCACGGTCCAGTAGGTCTTCGGCACGTCCCAGGCCGCGCCGAGCTCCGGGGCGAACTCCGGGTCGGCCGCCGGTTCGAGCGCGTCCATCAGCGCCCGGTGCGCGGCGATGTGGTCGGGGTGGCCGTAGCCGCCGAAGTCGTCGTAGGTGATCACGACGTGCGGCCGTTCGGCGCGCAGCAGCTCCACCATCTCGCGGGTGACCTCGGCCGGGTCGGCCGCGGCGAACACGCCTGCCGAGGAGTTGCTCTCCAACCCCGCCATGCCGCTGTCGCGCCACCGGCCGGGGCCGCCCAGCCAGTGGTGGCGGACGTCGCCGAACTCGCCGAGCGCGGCTTTGATCTCCCCCCGGCGGTGCTCCCCGAGCGCGTCCGGGGAGCCGCGCAGGTGCGCGAGCTCCTCGGAGACGACCTCACCGAGCTCTCCGCTGGTGCACGTCACCAGGCTCACGGTGGCGCCTTCGGCGGTGTACCGGGCCATGGTGGCGCCGGTGGCGGTGGCTTCGTCGTCGGGGTGGGCATGCACGAGTAGCAAGCGGCGGTCGCTCATGCTTTCGAGCCTAGCCAACGCCCCCGACAACGCGGCGGGCTTCCCTGATCGGCGCGAGCAGTTGCGCCGTGCGCAGGACGTCGAGCCGCCACTCGGCCCTGGCGGTCACCTCACAACCGGTCGTTCAGCGCGACCCACACCGGTCCCGGCGCGAACGGCAGCGGTGCACCGGAGGGCGTCGTGTAGCTGGTGCCGACGTCCGGGCCGGGCCGGGACCAGCGGGCCTCGAACGCCTTCCCGTCGCGCAGCACCACGGCCCGGCCGGACCCCACCGTCTCCGCGTGCGGCGAGACGCTGCCCGCGCTGTCGCTCAGCGCGGAGTCGCGGACGCGCACCTCCTGCAGCACCACGGTCCCCGCACCGAGCCGTCCGCTGTCGGTGGCCGCCGCCGGCTCGCCGTCCATCGACACCAGCCACCGCTGCTGCTCCGGCGACCAGGTGAAACCGGTGGAGGCCGCCAGGTAGTCGACCTGCGCGGACTCCCGCGGCACGCCGCCCGCCGGGGCCGGGCCGAACACCAGCGGCGCTTTCGGCGACCAGGCCGCTCCCGCCGGGACCTCGTCGGGACGGACGAACAGGTTGTGCGGGACCGGGCGGTCACCACCGCGGAAGAACGCGCCGGGCAGCTGCTCGGGGCGCACCGGATCCACGGCAGCCGAGTCGAGCTTCGGCAGCAGTTCCGGGGCCGCACCGGAGAACACCAGCGTGGGCCTGCCGAACTGGGACAGCAGTTCCAGGTCCGTCTCCCGCGCGCTGCGCACCGGCCCCACCACCGGCGGGCGCTTCGCGCCGAACACCGCGACGAGCCTGCTCAGCCCGCCTTCCACGGGTTCCACGACGACCACGTCCGCCGAGCCGATGCCGGTCGGCGGTCGCGCCTCCGGCACGTTGTCGATCTTCACCGCGAGCACCGGCGGGGCGCTGCTCGGCGCTCCGGCGGCGGGTGCCTCCGCGGTCGGTTCCGGGGGTGGCGCGGCGCCCTGGGGTTCGTCCGGGGCTCGCTGGGTCCGGGCCGGTTGGCAGGCGAGACCCCCTGCCAGCACGGTCGCCAACACCGCGAGCAGCACCGCCGCCCGCACCAGAACTCCTCGGAATCGCACCATGGCCCACCCCTCACTCGGAGCCCCAGAGTGCCCCCTCTTTCGGGTGACAGGCAAGGCCCGCAAGCCCCTGACCAGGTGTTGTTCTTGGGCGAGCCTCTCCGAGGGTCACGACCAACCCCCACGACCAGACCAGTAGCGAGACCAGCACTCCCCCACCCCGGACAGCAGTGAACGGACCGTTCGACCAACGAGATCGGGCCAACGGTCCGTTCACCACGACACAGGCAGCCGCACCGTCGGCCCGGGAATGAGTGAACGGACCGTTCGTCCAAGCAGATTGGACGAACGGTCCGTTCACTCGATCCCCTCAGCCCGCGGCGGGGGCGCTGCGGTCAGCCGGGGAGGAGCTTGTCCGGTGTGATCGGCAGGTCCCGCACCCGGATGCCCGTGGCGTGGTGCACCGCGTTCGCGATCGCCGCGGGCGAACCCACGATCCCGATCTCCCCGACGCCGCGGCTGCCCATCGGGTTCGAGTGCGGATCCTGCTCGTCGAGCCAGATCGCCTCGATGTCGGCGACGTCCGCGTGCGCCGCGATGTGGTACTGCGCGAAGTCGTGGTTGATCACGTGCCCGAACTGCGGGTCGAGCACGCTGTGCTCGTGCAGCGCCATGGACAGGCCCATGGTCATGCCGCCGATCAGCTGCGAGCGCGCCAGCCGCGGGTTGACGATCCGCCCCGCCGAGAACACCCCGAGCATCCGCGGCACCCGCACCTCGCCGGTGTCGGCGTTGACCCGCACCTCGGCGAAGTGCGCGCCGAACGAGTGCATCGAGTACCGCTGCGCGTCGGGGTTGTCGGGCATCGCTGCGTCGGCTTCGTCGCCGTCGTCCGGGTCGGTTCCGAACTTCTCCCGGAACCGCCGCGCCGCCTCGACCACCGTCGCGCCCCACGACCCCAGCCCCGACGAGCCGCCCGCGACGGTGGCGTAGGGCAGGTCGGTGTCGCCGATCTCCAACCGCACGTCGTCCACGGGGCAGTCCAGGGCGTCGGCCGCGATCTGGCTCAGCGCCGTCCAGGTGCCGGTGCCGATGTCGGCGGCCCCGATGCGCACCTCGTACCGCCCGTCGTGGCGGCGGATCGCGGCGGTCGAGCCGGGCATCGCGTGGCGCGGGTAGGTGGCGCTGGCGACTCCCGTCCCGACCAGCCAGTCCCCGTCGCGCCGGGACCTCGGGGCGGGGTCGCGCTCGGCCCACCCGAACCGCTCGGCGCCTTCCCGCAGGCATTCCGCGAGGTGGCGGCCCGAGAACGGCAGACCGGTCGCCTGATCGACGGCCGGTTCGTTGCGGGAGCGCAGGTCGATGGGGTCGAGTCCGCACGCTTCGGCGAGTTCGTCAATGGCGACCTCGGTGGCGAACATGCCGGGCGCCTCCCCGGGTGCGCGCATCCAGAACGGGACCGGCACGTCCAACGCGGCGAGCCGGTGGGTGGTGCGCCGGTTCGGCGCCGCGTACATCGTTCGGGTGCCGACCGCGGTCTGCTCGGCGAATTCCTGCACCGTCGAGGTCTGCTCGATCACGTCGTGGGTCACCACCGACAACGTGCCGCCGCGGTCCGCGCCGAGCCGCACCCGCTGGATGGTGGGCGTGCGGTAGCCGACGAGCGCGAACATCTGCTGCCGCGTCAACGCCAGCTTCACCGGCCGCCCTCCCGCGACCTGGGCCGCGAGCGCGGCGAGGATGTTGTGCGCGTGCGCGGTGCCCTTCGACCCGAAGCCGCCGCCGACGTGCGGGGCGACCACGCGGATCCGCTTCGGCTCCAACCCGAGCACCGGCGCGATCCGCGACCGCATCACGTGCACCCCTTGCGTCGAGTCGTGCAACGTGAGGACGCCGTTGCTCCACGTCGCCATGGTCGCGTGCGGTTCCATCGGGTTGTTGTGCTCCATCGGGGTCGTGTAGGTCTGCTCGACCACGACCTCCGGCCGGGCGGCGTCGACGTCGCCATCGACGGTCTCCGCCGGGAAGGACGGGTTCACCACGTCCGGCGCGTAGAGCGCCTCGTGGTTCTCCCGCAACACCACGTCGTGCCGTTCCTGCTGGTACTCGACGCGGACCAGTCCCGCGGCGTGCCGCGCGATCTCCGGTGTCTCCGCGAGCACCGCGCCGATCAGCTGACCGCGGAACGCGATCTCCGGCGACTGCAGCACCCACAGCTCCGGGTCCGAATCGGTCGCCAGCCGAGGCGCGTTCTCATGCGTGAGCACCGCCGCGACCCCGTCGAGGTCCTCCGCCGCGTGAGCGTCGATGTACTTCACCCGGCCACGTGCGATCTCCGACTGCAACGGGTGCACGTACAGCGGCGCGCTCGCCGGATGCTCGAACGCGTACGGCGCGGTCCCGGTGACCTTCGCCCACCCGTCCCGCCGTTCCAGCGGCGTCCCCATGGCCCGAGGTCGCAGCAAGCCGGTCATCGCGTGCCTCCCGTCAGCTGCCGCAGCACCGCGACCAGCGCATTGCGCGCCATCGGCACTTTGAACGCGTTGCCGGTCAACGGGGACGCGGTCGCCAGCTCGGCCTCCGCCGCCTCCCGGAACGCGTCGTCGCCGGCGACCGCTCCGCGCAGCGCCTCCTCGGCCCGAACGGCCCGCCACGGCTTGTGCGCGACGCCGCCAAGCGCGATCCGCGCCTCCCGCACCGCACCGCCGTCGAGGCCGACGACGGCGGCCACCGACACCAGCGCGAACGCGTACGTCGCCCGCTCCCGCACCTTCCGGTAAGCCGACCGCGGCGCCGCTCCCGGCAGGTCCACCGCCGTGATCAACTCGCCGTGCCGCAGCACCGTGTCCCGCTCCGGTTCTTCGCCCGGCAACCGGTGGAACTCCGCGACGGGGATGGTGCGCTCACCGTCCTCGCCCTGCACCCGCACCACCGCGTCCAGCGCGACCATCGCCACCGCCATGTCGGAGGGATGCGTGGCCACGCACTGCTGCGAAGCCCCCAGGATCGCGGCGTCCCGATGGTGCCCGCCGATCGCCGAGCACCCCGCCCCCGGCAGCCGCTTGTTGCACGGCGTCGTCACGTCCTGGAAGTACGGGCACCGGGTGCGCTGCAGCAGGTTCCCGCCGGTCGTCGCGACGTTGCGCAACTGTCCCGACGCACCCGCCAGCAACGCCTGCGCCAGCACCGGGAACCGCTCGCGGACCAGCGGATGCGCCGCGAGGTCGCTGTTGCGCACCGCCGCACCCACCCGAATCCCGCCGTCCGGCAGCTCCCGCACCTCGTCCAGCGGCAACCGGGACACGTCCACCAGCAGCTCCGGCGCGCTCACCCCCAGCTTCAGGTGATCCACCAGGTTCGTCCCCCCGGCGAGGAACATCGCGCGCGGATTGCCCGCCACCGCCGCCACGGCTCCCGCCGCGTCGGTGGCCCGCTCGTAGTCGAAGGGGTTCATCGCGCTCCCTCCCCGGTTCGACGCGCCGCGTGCGCGGGCCGCTGCTCGGCGACCTCCCGGATCGCGGCCACGATGTTCACGTAGGCCCCGCACCGGCACAGGTTCCCGCCCATCCGCTCCCGGATCTCGTCGTCGCCGAGCCCGTCGACGTCCGCCGCGACGTCCTCGGTCACGTGGCTCGGCCATCCCTGAGCGGCTTCGTCGAGCATCCCCACCGCGGAGCAGACCTGCCCCGGCGTGCAATACCCGCACTGGAACCCGTCGTGCTCCACGAACGCCCGCGCGATCGGGTGCTCCCCCAACCCCTCGGCCGTCGTGATCTCGGCCCCGTCGCACTGCACGGCGAGCGACAGGCACGTCAGGACCCGCCGCCCGTCCACCAGCGCGGTGCACGCCCCGCACTGGCCGTGGTCGCACCCCTTCTTGACCGAGACGACCCCCAGGTACTCCCGCAACGCGTCCAGCACCGTCACCCGAGGCTCCACCGCCAGCACGAACAGCTCCCCGTCCACCGTCCACGTGATCTCCATGCCTGGTGCTCCCCTCTTGGACCAGTACTCGACAGGGTGAGCGCCAACCGAGTGGCCCGCTCGCCGCAGCGGTGACTACGCAAGCACTTGCCCGCGTCGGCGATCCCGCAAACGACCGCCGCGAGTTTCAATACATGCACGTGGAGTTACCTTGTACCGCGTGCCTGAAGACTTCTCGCTGTTCGATCCGGACCCGACCAGCTCTCCAGCAATGGTCAACGGACCTGCACCCGGCCATGACTCGGAGCTGAACGAAGTCGTGGAGTGGTTCCGCGCCCACGTAGACCTCGAGGCCAAATTCGGTTCGGTGTTCCGGCAGTCCATCGACGAAGTCCTGGACGGGCAGCGGACCGGCCGCTACGACATCGACTGCCTGACCAAGACCGAGAAGACCTACCTGGGTACGAAGGTGGAAATCGTCACCAAGGCGACCTTCGAGCTCGAGCCGGGCGCGGAAATGGACTACCGGATCGAAGGGCACGAGGTCGACGCCAAGTTCTCGCTGACTTCGCAGTGGCAAATACCCAGCGAAGCGATGGGGCAACTGTGCCTGCTGATGTCGGCCAACGAGCGTCAGCAGACCTTTGAAGCCGGCGTACTACGCATCACCGACGACGTGCTCAACAATGGCCGCAACAAGGACCAGAAGGCGACGATCTCAAGCGCTGCCAAGAAGAAGATCGTCTGGCTGTGCCACGGCAGCCCTCTGCCACCCAACATCCTCCTGCTGCTCCCAACGGACCTGACAGCACGGATCGTCAAGCAAACGTCCGGGCAGCGACGGATCAACGAGCTTTTCCGCGTGGAGCAGGGACGCGTGATCGACAGGAACACGGCGTTGACCGTCACGATGCAAGCCGACGGTCTCAAGCGCTGCCGGGACGCTCGTTCCCAGCTCCGGGATGAGGGCATCGTGGTGCTAGGACATCAGAATGAATCCCCCAAGATTGCCCGAGACCTCGGACTTCCGGTGCCGGAAAAAGGAACCTTCGTTTCCGCACGCTTGGTCCCCGTGCCCGCCGATACCATCGGCCGCAAGACGACCTGCATCAACGGTGTGCACTACGCATTCGCTCAACCTCACGAGCCGGCCTCACCGGCTCCGGCCATCGCATATTGAACGCACATGCGCATCAGGTACCGGCAGCTCTCGCGAGGCTGGCCCGCGCCGCGCCGGCGAAGTCACCTGACCGAAGCGCGCATCGCCGCGCCGGCATCGGTGATGCGACCCGCTTCCTGCAGCTGTAACGCCAGTCTCATTACCTGACGTTCAGCCTGCTCCCTTCCGTAGAGCTGCAGGAGCGTGTCGGCAAGGCAGTGCGCTGCCCGGCCTCGGAACGCGACGACGCAAGCCGCTACATCCTGAACGTCCAGCCGCTCCACGATCTCGCCGATCAGCAGAAGCGTGTCCTCGTGCCTGCCGTCCGCGAGGGCTCCGGCGGCCAGTTCCGTCAGCGCATCAACGACGGGGGCGAATTCACTCGGTTGCCGGTCCCCCGCCGACACGGGGACCGGCAACTGCACGAAGGCCTCGCGTGCCGACTGGGCAGAACCAACGTCGACGTGGAACTCGCGGCAGAACTTGGCCTGTTCCTCAAGCTCACGGACCCGGCGCAGATGTCCGGCACAAACGCGACAACGCGAGTCTTCCGCCCGCGAGTACAACCTCCCAAGCCCCTCTGCCGTGATGCCGACGGCGCCAGGGCTTGCATCCTCGCAGGCTAGGGCATGCAGCGCCTTCACCAGCGCATATTCCGGAAACAGGCGACCGTTCAACATCTTGGACAACTTGGTGTCATCCGTAGGATAACCGTGCTGCCGCGCCAGCCGAGCGACGATTTCGCGTTGAGTCTGCTTCCGCCCTGCACCCAGGTGACCACAGAGGCGTTTGAGCAGGTCAACTAACTCGCGCCGCTCATCCGAGATGTCTTTCGCAACGTTTCGCCCAACGTCTCCAGCTTCTGGCATATTCCAAATCCTTTCATTCCCAAACGCTTTCCATCATTCGGCTTCAGGCGGACCATCTTGCCATTAGAGCCGCAAAATGATCAGGTGACTTGAGAAATTTCGACAGTCGATGTAGACCTGATGCCAACGCAACTCCCGCCATGGCATGACTACCTGCCTCCGCAAATCATCTTTGCCAGCGCAATGAGGGGGAACACTTGATGGAACGTCCTTTGTGGACCGATAGAACTCTGGGCAGCATGGTTCGCGCAGCACTGTGGCTCGAATCCGAAGTGGGCGAGGGCAACATTTTCAGCAAGAAGCAGCTCAGAGACGCCTTCCCGGAGGTGTCGCAAATCGACCGCCGCGTGCGGGATCTTCGCGACCGGGGCTGGCGAATCGACACGAGCCGCGAAGACCCTTCGTTGCGCCTAGAGGAACAGCGCTATGTGAAGATGGGCGAAGCGGTCTGGAGCACCCGTCGAAGGACCACGCACAAAGGAAGCCTGACCGCCGCCCAGCGAACTAAAGTCATGGCCGCCGACAACCACCTGTGCCGCTCCTGCGGCATGGCGGCCGGTGACCTCTACGACGGCGGCGTCATGAGTGCGCAGCTCGACGTGGCACGTCGCCGCATCACCCTTCCGGACGGAACGACGGAGATCCAGCTGATCACCGAGTGCAATCGCTGCCGAGTGGGAGGACGTGGCAAGGAGGCCGATCCCTCGAAGGTGCTCGATGCTCTCGGCTTCCTCGCCCCCCTCGAACGTCAGATCTTCGCTGGCTGGGTCAAAGCCGACAGCCGCAAGTTCAACGGGATCGAGAAGCTGTGGGGCCTCTACCGGGCGCTCCCCGAAGAATCGCGCACAGCCGTGAAGCTCGCGGTGGACTCCGACGACCAGAACGTTGGGAAGTGACCCGATGCTGCGCGAGTTCCCCCCACCTCCTGGCGCGGACGAGATCAGCGGTCTGATCAAAAAACGCCTGGCTGAAGCACGTGCATCCGGCAGCGTGCGCGAGACCGTGACCGTCGACTGGAACCAGCAACCGCTGCACGTCGAGGTGCTCGAACTACCGCTGGGCGACCTATACTTCAATCCCGCCACGCACCGCATCCGCGCGCAGCGCAGCCACGACCCGCAGCGAAATCAGGCGCTCGACGACGATCCGTTCAGCGAGAGCAGCCAGGAGTACTTGAAGTTCCTGCTCCAAGCCGAGCCGGCGAATCCCGGCGTCCGCGACCCAGCTTTCGACAACCTCAAGGAGAGCCTGCGGGAGTTCGGGCAGAACGATGCCGGCTTGATCACCCACCACGGCATCGTCGTCAACGGCAACACCCGTGCAGCCGCGCTGCGCGAGATCGGCGCGCAGTCCATGCGCGTCGGCATCCTCCCTGAATCGTTCACCTGGGCCGACATCAACGCGGTCGAGCTGTCGCTCCAGCTGCGCCCTGACGAACGGCGCGAGTACTCGTACATCAACCGACTGCTCGCGATGGAAGAGCAGGCTGCATTGGGCAGGACTCCCGAAACCATCGCCAAGGAGTTCCGCATCCGCGTCAACACCCTGCAGCAAGAGAGGTGGATTCTCGGCGTCATCCGAGAGCTGATCGAGCGCAGCAAGACCGAGCACGGCGCATCGCTCGAGCTCATCGACTTCGAAGACCACCAAGAGAAGCTCAAGGAGCTGCACCGAGCCCATGCCAAGCTGGCGTCCTCCGACCCGGACCGCGCCGAGGTCTTCAAGGAGACTCGCCTGGCCTCGATCATGCTCGGTTTCGCCAAGACCGACGTGCGCCACATCGAGGATGGCGGTTTCCCGGACACCTACCTCCAAGAAGCGCTGCCCCCTGGAATGAACCTGCGCGATTCGGCTGAAGATTCCGTGTCGATCCCGGGGCTCGGCATGGCCATTCCTGGTGCCTCGGCAGCGGTCTCGTCAGCACGCGCGCTCAGCGACCGGGTGCTCCAGGTCAAGGCCACGGCCAAGGCCGCATCCGCAGCTGTCGGGGAGGACGAGAAGAAGGACGCGCAAGCCGCTTTCGACCAGTTGAAAGCTTCCTTCGACAACGCTATCGACAAAGCTGGACGGGACATGCGGGTTCGAAAGCGCAAGCAGCTGGCGCCCGCTCGGCTCGTGGACGCTTGTGCGGATATCGACCAATGCGTCGTGGACCTGGTCCAGGCGCGAGCCGCACGGGCGCTGGATGAGGAGGCCTTCGACGACGCAGTGGTGAAGCTCCGGGACAGCCTGCGCAAGCTCGCCCAGCAAGCCGGCCGGGGCATCTCCGATCCTGGTGATGGCGTCGTGTGGCTGCTCGAAGCGGCAACTCTCAAAGGTGTTTCATGACCGATGTCGTCGACGAAACATCTCTGCGGCTCGGGTTCGACGAAACGCGGACCAAAGTGGTGCTGGCAACGGTCGAGAACCACCGGAGCGACCTGGCACAGCTTTCCGCTCGATTCCGGTCCGGCGCTCAGATCAGTCCGCGCAGCGTGTCCGTCGATCTCGACGACTTCCTCACCAGGCTCGGCACGATCAGTGGCTGGCCGCACCCGGCCGGCGTGGAGTGGGCGGCCGACCTGCGGGAGCTGGTACGCAGCAACCTCCAGGACTCCGCCACTGTGCAGGCCAGGCTCAAAGCACCGGAGGCACCGGACGACATCACCGCGGCCGACGTACCTGGGCTCCTCGGGGCCGATTGGACCGCTGACCTCACGGAGTTCCAGCACAGGGACATCGCGAAGCTCCTCGTTCTCCAGCACGGGGCGAACTTCAGCGTTCCCGGGGCGGGCAAGACGCGTGTGGCGCTAGGCGTCTACGCAGCGGAGAAGGCCCGTGGCCGAGCGAAGCGGCTGCTAGTGGTGTGTCCGAAGTCGGCGTACGAGTCCTGGCAGTTCGAAACGGGGGCGTGCTTCCAGAACCCGCTGCGCACGTACGTCTTCGAGCGCTCGCTCGACCAGTGGGCCGAGGTGCTGATCATCAACTACGAGCGGCTGGAGCGTTCGCTCAGCACCCTCGCCAGCTGGCTCAAGGCCGTTCCGTCGATGGTCGTGCTCGACGAAGCGCACCGGATGAAGCTCGGCAACCGCGGCGCGTACGGGCTGGCCTGCATGACCCTCGGCCCGCTCGCGCGGCGACGCCTGATCCTCACCGGGACACCTGCTCCCAACGGCGCGAAGGACCTGGAGAACCTCATGGGGTTCGTGTGGCCAGGCCACGGACACCGGACGGTGTCCTCGGCGGTGTCGGACGGCGATCTCACCTACGCGAGCAGCGTCCTGCGTCCCCTGTTCACCCGGACGACCAAACCCGAGCTCGGCCTCCCCCCGATGAACCCGGTAGTCCGGTACGTGGACATGCCGCCGCTGCACAAGGAGATCTACGAGTCCCTGCTCGGCGACGTCGCTGGCAGCACAGCACGCGACGACCTGAGCGCGCTCGGCAAGACCGCGTTGCGCCTGCTGATGGCAGCGACGAGCCCTGCCCTCCTCATGGAAGGGATGAGCAAGCACGAGCCACTGGCTTATCGGCTCCCGCCGCTGGAAATCCCGCAGAGCGACTCGCTGCACACCCTCATCCGGGATCTTCCCAGCTACGAGATGTCGCCAAAGTACAAGGAGGCAGCTGCGATCGTGTCCGGTAACGCTGCCGAAGGGCGCAAGACCCTGGTCTGGACGACCTTCGTCCGGAGTCTGACGACGTTGGAGCAGCTGCTGGAGCAGTACAGGCCAGCAGTGGTCCACGGAGGGGTGCGGGACCGCGAGGAGCAGCTCCGGCGGTTCCGCGAAGACCCGGATTGCCAGGTACTCCTGTCCAACCCGGCAACTCTCGGCGAGGGGATCAGCCTCCACCAGGTGTGCCACGACGCCGTGTACGTGGATCGGGACTTCATGGCTGGCCGCTTCTTGCAGAGCCTGGACCGCATCCACCGGCTGGGGCTCGCACCTGGGACAGCAACCAGGGTCACCGTCCTCGCCGCGCGCGACACGGTCGACGAGGTGGTGCACGCCCGCTTGGACCAGAAGCTCGAGTTCATGGGCAAGGTACTCGACGACCCTTCCGTGCAGCAGCTCTCCGACCTGCAAGAAGAACCTTCGATCGCGGGTGGCTTGGACTCCAGCGACGTCCAGGCCTTGCTCCGTCACCTGGATGCCACCTGATCGAGCGGTGAGTGCCGGGTCGCAGCAGTCGTGACCCGGCACTCACCGCGAACTGCTACTTCCGCGCTCTGAGCCGGCGCTCCTGGCCGATCAGACCGAGGAATCACCGGATGGTGGACAGCCAGCCTGCGGGACGTCGTCAGCGATCACGACTACTATCGCTTTCATGTTCGATAGCCGTGATCGCGAGGTCAACCGCGGTTGCCAGCTGCTCGTGCTCCCAGATCCGGAGCACCTCCCAGCCAGCCCGTTCGAGCGCGGCTGTCACCGTCCGGTCGCGCTCCACGTTTCGCGCGAGCTTGGGAGTCCAGTACCACTCGTTCGACGTCGGCCTACGCCCGTGCTCCGGACAGGCGTGCCAGAAGCAGCCGTCGACGAAGATGGCGACTTTCCGCGCGGTGAAGACGATGTCCGGCTTGACCCGGACTCCTTCGTCCAGGGTCAGCCGGTAGTCCTTGCGGTAGCGGTAACCGAGCCGGTGGAGCGCGCTTCGGAGCGCGACTTCGGGCTTGGTGTCGCTGCGCCGGTTCGCCCGCATGTTGCGCGAACGACCTTCACTCGCAGGCGCGGGGTACGAGCCCTTCGCATGGGCAGTCTCGCGCGCCTTGCGACGATCATTCGCAGCCATGATCACCAGCCCGGTAATGCCGTTCAACGCGGACAAGAGGCCATGGGGCAAGATACCCGCTTAGCCAATCGCGTCGCGCGCACCCAGGAGGAGGAAACACCGTGAACGAGAGCTTCACCGCGGTGGAGATCTGCGCAGGCGCAGGCGGGCAGGTCCTGGGCCTGCACCAAGCTGGGTTCAAGCACGAGGTTGCAGTCGAGTTCGACAGCAACGCCTGCACCACGCTGCGCCACAACGACATCACTCCCGTAGCGGAGGGGGACGTCGCCGACAGCTCGGTGTGGAACCCGCGCGCATACGAAGGGGTGTCCTTGCTGGCCGGCGGGGTGCCGTGCCCACCGTTCACCATCGCTGGCAAGCAGCTCGGCGCGAATGACGAGCGAGATCTGTTCGCTTGGGCGGTCGAACAGGTCGACGCGGTGAAGCCGCGAGCGCTCTTGCTGGAGAACGTCCGCGGCCTGAGCATGCCGCGCTTCGCCGGCTATCGGCAGCACGTTCTGGACCGGCTGGCCGCCTCGGGTTACGTCGCCGAGTGGAAGCTCCTGCAAGCTTCGGACTTCTCAGTCCCGCAACTCCGGCCGCGGTTCGTGCTGGTAGCACTGAAGCCCGAAGACGCGGAGTTCTTCCACTGGCCCGATCCGGCCGACTTCGACCCCGCCCCCACCGTGGGACAAGCCCTCTTCGAGCACATGGGCGACTGGAAGGGTGCTGACGATTGGAAGGGGCACGCGGACAGAATCGCTCCCACGATCGTGGGTGGGTCCAAGAAACATGGTGGCGCTGATCTGGGGCCAACTCGGGCGAAGCGCGCCTGGGCCCAAATGCACGTGGATGCGATGGGCGTCGCCGACGCGCCGCCTGCTCGTGACGCTGAATTCGCAATCGGACCCAAACTCACGTGCGACATGGTGCAGGTCCTGCAGGGCTTCAGCGGCAGATTCTCCTGGTCTTTCACGGGCAAGAAGACATCTCGCTACCGGCAGATCGGCAATGCGTTTCCACCGCCGGTCGCCCATGCGGTGGGCAAGGCGATCTTGAAAGCCTTCCGCAGAGAAGGCTCGCGGCGAGAAATCACCCCAACCGCCGAGGATCCGGTGTACCGCGCGCTGAGCGATGCCGATGATTTCCTGTCGGCCGCCAAACTAAGCCGCATCGCAGGCACCGAGATGGAGACATCTCAACTCGAACGCCACATCAGCATGCTCAGCAAGGACTTCGACATCGAGGTCTCCACTCACGGCCAGACAACGAAGTACAAGCTCGGCAGCTTCAACGCGTTCATCGGCCAAGAAACCCACAGCCGGCACGAAGCCTTCTTGAAGAACCGTGCCAAGATCAGCTGAATCGTCGGCTCAGCACCCGTATCTCAAGCCGACCACAGCGGCGGAGAAACTGCTGCGGTTTGCAGATCTCTCCGGCCTAGGCACGTGCTGATATCCAGCTCGTGAAGCGCGATCACTAGGAGGTGATCACGCCGCGCGGGTTCGGGATTCTGCTCGGAGTTCGCGGCGTTCTGTTTCGTTGAGGCCGCCCCAGATCCCTGCGGTTTCGGCTCGTTCCAGGGCATAGCGCAGGCAGTCCTCGCGCACCTCGCAGGACGCGCAGATGCGTTTCGCCAGCCGGGCGGACTGCCCCTTCTCCGGGAAGAAGGCTTCGGGGTCCGTTTGGGCGCACAGCGCCGATCGGTGCCAGTCGGGCACTTCCACTCGCCCCGGAATCATCGCGTCGATGAGCCGCACGTTTCGGCCCTCCACTCTCCTCGTTCTTTCCACATCGGTGTTCAGGTGTCCTCGCGTTCGGCGAGTTCTTGCAGGCAGGTGACGCATCGCGGCCAGCCGGCGAGCCGGTTGCCGAATGCGGGCACGGTCACGCAGCCGCACACCGCGGCACGTCCTTCGACACCGCCGATGCGGACTCGCGGGGCATCGGAATCCACGCGGTGCAGCACTTTCCGCGCGAGACCGGGCCACCAGCGCACGGCATCGTTCATGGTCACTTCTTTCGAGCGGGATCGTCGAACCGCCGACGACGGCCGCGAAGAAATCCTCGCCGTCAGAGCGGGGAAACGCGCCATCGATTTTTCGCGCAGCAACGATCGACCGGCCGTCCGATCGAGGAACGGCGGTTCGGACGACGCGATCAGCGGTCGTCGGAATGCCCGGAGTTCACCGGGCTCACGTTCACGGCACCGCGACGACTCCGCGGATACCGCTTTCACCTGCTAGTACGATCTGATTCCGCGGTAGGCGCCGCATCTCGCGCCTCGCCGGGACGAGCTCTTTCGGCACGCGGCGGACCGGGGCGCAGCACTGCGGTGGATCAACATCACTCCTGTTCGACAAAGGTGTTACCCGTACGGGCGAGCCCCCGCTGCCGGTACGGGTCGAGGAAGAGCTCACGCGACGGTGCAACCACTCATCACGGAGCAGAAATAAATCTGAGGTGCTCGGATCCGAGCCGAGCAGTCAGCAGATCCGGCCGACGGGACAAGGCCACGCCAACCGACGTCGCCACTTTAACCACCACAACGATCATTGTCCAGCAGTTCATTCGAATCACGCGGGAGAACCGGAGGACTTTCGCCTCTTCTCCCACAGTGGACACCCGATGAACAGGACGGACTCCACCGAATTCCCGCTGAATCCATCCACCGGGCCCGATCGCCGTCGGCCGGGTGAACATTCGGTCGACGCCACTCCGGCGCACCTCACCAGAACCTCGATACGCTGCGGTTTCGTTGGCACGCCGCGCGGCGCGCCGGTACCGTGGCCAACGCCGACCGGACGTCGCCGGACGGGACGGGAGCAGGTTCCGGGTCACCTGCGGACCCCGAAGCGCGCGTCGCGCCCCATTCCTGTGCGCACCCCGTTCTCCCACCGCAGAAACGGAGATGTGGTGATCATGCGTGGGACGTCGAACATCCCGGATGAGCCCTTTCCGCGAACCGGGGCGCAAGTGGAGACCGAACGGCTGCTCGGCGCACTCGCCGCCGACATGCGCGAGTACGCGATATTCGCCTTGGACACCGAAGGCCGGGTCGCCAGTTGGAACTCGGGCGCCCAGCTGATCAAGCAGTACACCAGCCGGGAGATCATCGGACGGCACTTCTCGATCTTCTACCCCGCCGAGCTCGTCGAATCCGGTTACCCGGAGTGGGAATTGCGGCAGGCCACCGCGAACGGTTTCTTCATCGACCGCGGCTGGCGGCTGCGCAAGGACGGCAGCGCCTTCTGGGCGCACGTCGTGATCACGGCGCAGCGCGCCGACGACGGCCGGTTGGACGGTTTCATCAAGGTCACCCGCGACGAATCCGAGGCCTACGCGCAGCGGGAACGCTCGGACCGGCGGTTCACCGACCTGTTCCAGCTCGCCCCGGCGGGCATCGCGCTGCTGGACCGCCACGACCGGATCCTCGACGCCAACGCCGCGCTGTGCGACCTGCTCGGCTACCGGCCGCACGGGTTGCGCGCACCGGAGCTGATGCACGCCGACGACCCGCGGACCGGGCTGGTCCCGCACGCCGCACCGGACGATCCCGGCAGCGAACCCGTGTCGCACCGCAGGCTCAGCCGCTCCACCGGTGAACCGGTGTTCTGCGAAGTGCGGTGCGCCGCCTCCGTGGACTACGACGGCCGCCGCTTCTGGCTGGCCGTGTTCCAAGACCTCACCGAGCAGCAGCGCCGCACCGAGACCTTGCACTTCCAGGCCACCCACGACCACCCGACGGGCCTGCTGAACCGGCGCGGCGTGCACGAGCTGCTGGTGCCGCTGCTGTCCACGGCTTCCGACGACGTCGGAGTGCTGTTCTGCGACTTGGACAACTTCAAGCGGTTCAACGATTCGCTGGGTCACGACGCGGGCGATGAGCTGATCAACCTGCTCGCCGAGCGCCTCCTCACCGACCTGCCGAGCTCCTGCACGCCGGCCCGCCTCTACGGCGACGAGTTCCTGATCATCTGCTCGGACCTGACCGCCTGCGGCGGGCTCGACACGCTCATCACCCTCGTGTCGGACCTGCTGTGCGCCGAAATCCCGTTGCGGGACAGGCTGATCGGCATCACCGCGTCGATCGGCGCGGCGACCTCGCCGGCAGCGGGCACCACCGCCGACGAACTGATCCGCACCGCCGACGCGGCCATGTTCGCCGCCAAGGAGCAGGGCCACGGCCGCACCGCGCCGCCCGCTCCCGCCGGCGGGCTCGCGCTGGAGGAGGACCTCCGCGACGCGCTGCTGCACGACGGCCTCCGGATGCACTACCAGCCGATCCTGGACCGCGACGGGACGATCCTGCTGGCCGAGGCGCTGGTGCGCTGGCCGCACCCCACGCAGGGCCTGCTCGCCCCTGGCGTGATCCTGCCGGTCGCCTCCCAGGCGAAGCTGCTCGCCGAACTGGACCGGTGGGTGCTGCGCACCGCCCTGCGCGAGGCGAGCCGGTGGTACCGCCCGCACGGCCCGGCCCCGGGCGTCACGGTGAACCTCGCCGGGCTGCGCCCGGATTCGGCGCACTTCCACTCGGAGGTCAGCTCGGCCATCGACGACAGCGGCATCGATCCGGGGCGGGTGGTGCTGGAGGTCGTCGAGACGGTGCTGGTGGATCTGCCCGCGCAGCCCCGGAAGATGATGCGCCGGCTCAACGACCGGGGCGTGCGGTTCGCGATGGACGACTTCGGCACCGGCTATTCCTCGTTGGCACGACTCAAGGACCTGCCCACGCAATTGGTGAAGCTGGACCGGAGGTTCGTGGTCGGCATGGAATCGGACCCCACCGATCTCGGCATCGTGCGCGCCGTGATCGAACTCGCCAGGGGCATGGGGCGCACGTGCATCGCGGAGGGCGTGGAAACCCGGGTGCAGCGCGACCTGCTCAACGAACTCGGCGTCGACGCGCAGCAGGGATTCCTGTACTCCCGGCCCGTCCCGGACGCGCAATTCCGCGAACTGCTCGCCTCGCCGGAGTCGATGACCGCCGACTGAGGCCGAATTCGATCAGCGCGGTCGGCGCGGGGCCGCCGAATTGCTCCGATGGTGCGCGCCCGGCGGGCGGTCGGCGGCGAAAAGCGAGATCGGCATCAGCGCCCGAAGCGTGCGACGACGAGCATTCGAACGCGTCCCGCACGCACCCGGAAACGCACGAGGGCCGCACCGGGATTCCGGTGCGGCCCTCGTCGCGCGTGACGTCAGCGGCGCGGTGCCTCCATCGCCAGGCCTGAACCGATGCCGGTCAGCGAGCGGACCTCCATCTCGGCCTGCTTCACCGGGTCCTGGTCCTTCTTGCCGACCAGGGTGCCGATGAACCCGGCCAGGAAGCCCAGCGGGATCGACACGATCCCCGGGTTCGTGAGCGGGAAGACGTCGAAGTCCGCGCTCGGGAACATCGCCGACGGGCGGCCGGACACCGCGGGGGAGAACGCGATCAGCACGATGCACGAGACCAGGCCCGCGTACATCGACCACAGCGTCCCCGTGGTGTTGAACCGCCGCCAGAACAGCGAGTACAGCATCGTCGGCAGGTTCGCCGACGCCGCCAGCGCGAGCGCCAGCGAGACCATGAACGCCGCGTTCTGCCCGATGGCGGCGATCCCGCCGACCGTGGACAGCACGCCGACGATCAGCGCGGTGATCCGGGCGACCCTGATCTCCGAGCCCGTGTCGGCCTCACCGCGCTTGATGATGTTCGCGTACACGTCGTGCGCGAAGGACGCCGACGCGGTCAGGGTGAGGCCGGCGACCACCGCGAGGATCGTCGCGAAGGCGATCGCGGCGACCACGCCGAGCAGCGGCGAACCACCGATGCGGTACGCCAGCAGCAGCGCCGCGGAGTTCTCGCCGCCGGGCGCATTGGTGATGGCCTCGGAACCGACCAGCGCCGTCGCGCCGAACCCGAGCAGCATCGTGGCCAGGTAGAACACGATCATCGTCCAGGTGATCCAGACGACGGAGCGACGCGCTTCCCGAGCGCTCGGCACCGTGTAGAACCTCATCATGATGTGCGGCAGGCAGGAGATGCCGAGCACGATCGCCATGGCCAACGAGATGAAGTCGATCCGGGACAGCGAGGTCTGCCCGTACTGCGCGCCGGGCTCCAGCAGCGCCTGCCCGATCGGGCTGTTGTTCGTGGCCTGCTCCAGCAGCGCCGAGAAGTCGTAGGAGAACCGGCCGATGAGGAACACGGCCATCAAGGACACGCAGATCAGCAGCAGCGTCGCCTTGATGATCTGGACCCAGGTGGTCCCCTTCATGCCGCCGACCAGCACGTAGAAGATCATGATCAAGCCCACGGCCACGACGACCAGCGATTGGCCGAATTTGCTCTGCACGTCGAGCAACAATGCGACGAGACCACCGGCACTCGCCATCTGCGCAACCATGTAGAAGAAGGAAATGACCAGCGTGGTGTTCGCTGCGGCGGCCCGCACCGGGCGCTGCCGCATCCGATAGCCGATCACGTCGCCCATCGTGAAACGGCCGGTGTTCCGGACGAGCTCCGCGATGAGCATCAATTCGATGAGCCACGCGACGAGGAATCCGACCGAATAGAGGAATCCGTCGTACCCGTGCACCGCAATGGCGCCGGCGACTCCGAGGAATGACGCCGCCGAAAGCCAGTCACCGGCCAGCGCGACACCGTTCTGCGCGCCGGTGATGTTGCCGCCCGCCACGTAATAATCGGACGCGGTCGCGTTCCGGGTCGAAACCCGGTACACCACGAAGAGCGTCAGCAGCACGAATGCCACGAACACGCTGACGGTGGTCGTCGGGTCGCCGACGGCCCCCGCCGCGAAGTTGATCGCCATCAGCGGCCGGTCCCTTCCTGCTCCCGGAGGCGGTCGACGAGCGGGTCGATGCGCTTGCGCACGTACCGCCCGTACACCACGGTGACGATCGCCGTGGTCACGAACTGCAGCAAGCCCAGCACGATCCCCATGTTCACCACGCCGAACACCGGCCGGCTCATGAAGTCCTCGGCGTAGGCGCCCAACGCCACGTAGGTGAAGTACCACGCCAGGACGAGCAGCGTCACGGGGAACACGAACCATCGAAAACGACGCCGAAGAGCGACGAAATCGTCACTCTCCTGAATTGCGACGAAATCGGTTCCATTCGGGTTGGTGGGGCGCCGAAGGCTGTGCTTCGAGATGTTGCCGAATCTCGGCTCGGGAGGCTGACCTTCAAGCCGACCTCGGCTTCGGTTTTCCGACGTTCGGGTCATGCTGTGGATCCTTCGGGCTTGCTCACGCGTCAAGGAATCAGGAGTCTAGTCACACGGATGTGCGCGAAGCACACGCGGGGACTATCCGAAGGATCAGCTACATCGCCGCAAACAATTGGTCTCAATATGATCACAACAATGTGAGCGCGAACAGCGCCCCGGATCACTCCGCGTAACCCCCGAAGGGTCGCTTTCATATTGTTCAGCGCGTTTCGTCCGGCTCGCCGAGCCACTTTCCCGTGCGCAGTAAGGCCCTTCCGCCCCACCTGGGATGATCACTTTTGGTGACGCCTCGCCGAGACCACCAGGCAGTACTTGATGTTTCTTCGCTGATTTCCCGTTTGACCAGGCCGGTAGCATCTCGAATTCGTGCGCCCCGACGTGCCGGGGCGCGTTTCCGGTACCAGACACCGGAACCCCTTGCACCAAGGAGGTTTACTTGTGACAGTGCGTGACGGATTCTCGGTCGTTGCGCCACCGACCTGGAACCGTTGGCTAGTTCCACCCGCCGCGCTGGCCATCCATCTTTCCATCGGGCAGGCCTACGCGTGGAGCGTTTTCAAGAGCCCGCTGGAATCGAGCCTCCAGATCTCCGGAACCGGCAGCGCGCTGCCGTTCCAGGTGGCGATCTTCTTCCTCGGCCTGTCAGCGGCGTTCGGCGGCAAGTTCGTGGAGGCCCGCGGCCCGCGCTGGGCGATGCTGGTCTCCACCATCAGCTTCGCCGCGGGGTTCCTGATCTCCGCGTTGGGCATGTACGTGGGCCAGTACTGGCTCGTCGTCGTCGGGTACGGCGTGGTCGGTGGCATCGGTCTCGGCATCGGGTACATCGCGCCCGTGTCCACGCTGATGAAGTGGTTCCCGGACCGTCCCGGTCTGGCCACCGGCATCGCCATCATGGGCTTCGGCGGCGGCGCGATCATCGCCTCGCCGTGGTCGACGGCGATGCTCAGCGCCTTCGGCAAGACCGCGGAGGGCATCGGCACCACGTTCTTCGTGCACGGCATCGTCTACGCCGTGTTCATGACGCTCGGCATCCTGCTGGTCCGGGTTCCCCCGCCCGGCTGGACCCCGCCCGGCTGGGACCCCGCCACGGCGGCGAAGAGCGTCAGCACCATCCGCGTTTCGGCCAACAGCGCGATCAAGACGCCGCAGTTCTGGCTGCTCTGGATCGTGCTCTGCTTGAACGTCACTGCGGGCATCGGGATCCTGCAGAAGGCGTCGCCGATGATCCAGGACTTCTTCGCGGGCACCAGCACTCCGGTTGCCGTCGCCGCGGCGACCGGCTTCGTGTCCCTGCTGTCGCTGGCCAACATGGGCGGGCGCTTCGCGTGGTCGGCGCTGTCCGACCGCACCGGCCGCAAGAACATCTACCGGGTCTACCTCGGGGTGGGTGCGCTGGCGTACCTGCTGCTGCTGTTCGCGGGCGACACCAGCGTCGCCCTGTTCGTCGTCGCCGCGATGCTGATCATGTCCTTCTACGGGGCGGGCTTCGCGACGATCCCCGCTTACCTGAAGGACCTGTTCGGGACCTTCGAGGTCGGCGCGATCCACGGGCGGCTGCTGACGGCGTGGTCGGTCGCGGGCGTGCTCGGACCGGCCATCGTGGACGCGCTGGCGGACTCCGGTGAGGCCGCGGGCAAGTCCGGTGCCGATCTGTACGTGGTGTCGTTCTACTTGATGACCGGATTCCTGGTGATCGGGTTCGTGGCCAACGAGCTGATCCGCCCGGTGAAGGCCAAGTTCCACGAACCGGCCCCCGAAGCGGCGACCACGTCCGACGACGCGGCCGACGCGAAGGCCGACTCCGCGGAGCAGGCCGACTCGAAGGACGAGAAGTCCTCCGATGACGAGGTCGCCTCGAAGGACGAGGGGTCGAAGGACGAGGTCGCTTCGAAGGCCGACTCCGAGGACGAGGTCTCCGACAAGGCCGAATCGGCCGACGACGAGGCCGGTACCACCGGTTCCGAGGGCGAGAAGGCCGACGACGCCGACAAGTCCGACGCGGACACCGGTGAGACCGCGGGCGAGAAGGCGGGCGCCGCGGAGGACGAGCAGGCCGAGGCCGGCGAGTCCGATGCGAAGGCCGACGACGACGCCCCGAGCACCGAGAAGGCCACCAGCTCTTCCGGCAAGCAGAGCAGCTGAGGGAACAGGCGAGACATGACCGAGCAGAAGACCGCGCCTGAGGGCGGAGTCAAAGTCCGAGCCCTTCTCACCGTGTCCTGGCTGTGGGTGGGCGTCCCGTTCGCCATCGGCGTCTACCAGCTCGTGATCAAGGCGTCGCAGCTGTTCATGTAGTTGCACGCCGCCGCGAGCAGCGGGAAAGCACAATGAGGCCGACCGTCCATTCGGACGGTCGGCCTCATTGGTGTGCTGCGATGATCTAGGAGCGAGGCTCCGCGATCATGAGCTCAGTTCGCCGGAAGGGCGATCAGACCACGCGCACGGACTCGGCCTGCGGGCCCTTCGGTCCCTGGGTGACCTCGAAGGAGACCGTCTGGTTCTCCTCCAGGCTGCGGAAACCGGCGGCGTCGATCGCCGAGTAGTGCACGAAAACGTCGGGTCCACCCTCGGACGGCTCGATGAAGCCGAAGCCCTTCTCCGAGTTGAACCACTTCACGGTGCCCTGTGCCATGTTGTTCTCCATCCTGGTAGCTGGTTGGTTCCGGTGCCGGTTTCGACACCAGGGTCGCGGATCTCAGACGGCGACTACTCCAGCTACTCCAAAGACAGCAGCGCGCCCGCATCAGCAATCCTGCGAGCGTGCGAAAACACGAACCCAGAAACAACGACCAGGTGCAACACTACACCTCGCCGCGCCACGGGTGGCCCACCGGCGGCTTCACGCGGCCCGTCGCACGCCTCGACCGGTCTGCTTTGCTGGGACTTTGCCGATCACTGCCCCGGAAATAGTGTCCGGAATCACACTTTCGGCCGTGTCGGTGGCCGTCCAGGTGCCGCCCGGCCGCGACGGCACCTGGGCGAGGGGCCTCATCCGGCGAGGTGCTCGACCGTCCCCCGCAGCAACCGGCCGCGCCGGACGCCGTCGTGGTCACGGAGCGTCACGTACGCCCGCACCCGGCCGCGCCCCACGCCGCCCCCGGCTCGGACGTCCTCGTCAACAACGCGGGGATCACGCTGCCCCGCACGATCGCGAACGTCACCGAGCAGGACTACGACCGGCTGTTCGCGATCAACACCCGCGCGCCGTTCTTCGTCGTGCAGCGCGGTCTGGAGCGGCTGCGCGACGGCGGCCGGATCGTGAACATCTCCTCGGCTGCCGCTGGTCGACCCGGTCACCCTGCTCGACGGCGCCGGTTCGACCGGGGTGCGCACCGTGCTGCTGCACGGCGCCGCCGACGAAGAGGTGCCGCTGGAGCAGTTCGCGGACTACGCGGCCGTCCACGACGACCTGGAGACCGTGGTGCTGCCCGGCACCGGCCACTACGCGCTGATCGAACCGGAGAACCCCGCCGCCCACGACGTCGCCCGAACGCTCCGGGACCTCACCTCGGCGTGGACGCCCACGGGGCGCACCACCGGCGAGGACACTGCCTGGAGGACCACGATCACCGCCCGCACCGATGCGGGCGCGGATTCTCCCGCCGCGACGGGACATCCCGGTGAAGGCACCGCTCCAGACGAGGTGACACCCGCATGACCACCGCATCCCCGGCGCTCGCCGAGCTCGCCGCCGAACTCGACACCGCCGATCCGCTGGCACCGATCCGGGACCGCTTCCTGCTGCCCGACGGCGTCGTCTACCTCGACGGCAACTCCCTCGGCCCCCTCCCGGCCGCGGTGCCGCCGACGATCACCGACGTCCTGCACCGGCAGTGGGGCACCGACCTGATCCGGTCGTGGAACGACAACGACTGGTGGGACGCCCCGCTGCGGGTCGGCGACGCGCTCGGCCGCCTCATCGGCGCGGCCCCGGGGCAGACGCTGGTCGGCGACTCCACGAGCATCCAGCTGTTCACCGCGCTCAGCGCCGCGGCCCGGCTGCGCCCCGGGCGCGAGCTGCTGGTCACCGACCCCGGCCACTTCCCCACCGACCGGTACCTCGCGGAATCCGCCGCGCGGCTGCACGGCCTCCGGGTGCGCCACGTCCGCCCGAGGGACCTGGACGCGTTCCTCGCCGCCGAGGGCGAGCAGGTCGCCGTCGTCAGCTACTCCCCGGTCGACTACCGCACCGGCGAACTGCACGACGTGGCGACGCTGACCCGCGCCGCGCACCGGGCGGGCGCGCTGGTGCTGTGGGACCTGTGCCACGCGGCCGGTGCGATGCCGGTCCCGCTCGACGAGCTCGAAGCGGACTTCGCGGTCGGCTGCGGCTACAAGTTCCTCTCCGGCGGCCCCGGCGCACCGGCCTTCCTCTACGCGGCCCGGCGCCACCACGACTCCTGGCAGACCCCGCTGCACGGCTGGACCGGCCACGCCGACCCCTTCGGCCTCCAGCGGGACTACGCGCCCGCGCCCGGCATCGCCCGCGCCCGTATCGGCACCCCGCCGATCCTGGGCCTGCTCAGCTTGGAAGCCGCCCTGACCACCTTCGACGGCGTGGACATGGCGCAGGTCCGCACGAAGAGCCTGTCGTTGACGGACTTCTTCCTGCGCTGCACCGCGGAACTGCTCGCGGACCTGGGTTTCGAGCCGGTGACCCCCGCCGATCCCGCCCGCCGCGCCAGCCAGGTCTCGCTGCGCCACCCGCACGCCTACGGCCTGGTCCGAGCCCTCACGGAGCAGCAGGTGATCGCCGACATGCGCGCCCCCGACATCCTCCGGTTCGGCGTCAACGCCCTCTACACCTCGCACCGGGACCTGCTGACCGCCGCGACGCTCCTGCACCGCACGACGACCACCGGCGCCTACGACCCCACCCCGCCCGACGCGGGCAAGGTCACCTGACCGGCGCGCGGCGGAGTCAGGACTTCCGCTCCGCCCGGTGCAGCTGCGACATCGACTTCCGCGAGCAGGAGGGCGGCGGCGCCTGGCGGCTCGGCTGCGATGAGGCGCCACTCCGTCGATCACCCTGCGCGGGCGGACGAGCCGCGCGCCCGTCCTCCCGGCTCAGTGCAGGAGGCGGGGTCAGACCGCGTTGAAGCGGGTGCCGCCGACCTCGGGTAGGGCGTCGATGACGCTGCGGAGGTGTTCGCGCATCGCCTGCTCGGCGGCCGTCGGGTCGGCGGCGCAGATCGCCTCGATGATGGCCAGGTGCTGCGGCAGCGACGCGGTGGGGCGGCCCGGGTGCATGGCCAGCCGGAACTGGTGGCGCACGTTCTGGCCGCGCAGCCTGCTGAGCACCTCGTGCGCGGTCTGCTGCCCGCTGACGCGCAGGACCAGGGAGTGCAGCCGCTTGTTCAGCTCGGAGTAGCCCCACACGTCGCCGCCGGAGACCGCGGTCCGCATCTGCTCGCCGATCTCGCGCAGCTCGGCCTTGTCCTCGTCGACGACCCGCTCGGCGGCCCGTGCCGCGCAGAGTCCCTCGACGACCATGCGGACCTCGGTGATCTCGATGGCCTCTTCGAGCGAGACCGCGCGCACCCGCGCGCCGCGGTTCTGGACGCGCTCGACGAGGCCTTCGGTGGCCAGCTGCACCAGCGCGTTGCGCACGGCCGCTCGGCTGGCGTCGCACTGCTCGGCGAGCTCCGCCTCCACCAAGCGCTGGTTCGGGGCGAACTCGCCCCTGGTGATGGCCTCGCGGATCACGTCGGCCACCGGCTGTCGCGGGGCCGGCTGCTCGGCGTCGCGCTTCGCTGTCGTCACTCGCCCTACCCCGTACCGATTATTGGCAACAATTTTGTGCACCAATCCTAACGGCCCGAGCTGAGGCGGTCATGACGTGCTCCGATCCGGCTGTCTTTGATCTTGCCCTTCCAGCTGAGCGGCGTTCGTGGTCGTTGTCCTGTAAGCGGCGAAGCCGCTGAGCAGCGACCAGCCAGAGCAGGCCGACCACCGGCGGGTTCTCAGCGGCCTTCTCGCGAGGACAGCGATTTCGCCGTGTAGGGCCGCTACATGAGAAATCGATCCCGCAGCGAGAAGGCCGCTGAGGTTCCGCTGAGCGACCAGCTGCTCAAGCCGAGATCAAAGTCAGGCGGATTCGGGGGCGGCGGGTTCGCGTTCCGCCTCGGCCCGCATCCGGATCTTGCGGGTCGCCGGGCCGAACAGCGCCAGCGCGAGCGCACCCACGACCCAGGTCCCGGCGATGAAGTAGAAGACGGTCCGGTACCCGTGGCCGCTGTAGAGGCCGGCGATGATCAGCGGCCCGATGGCGTTGGACAGGCGGCCGACGCCGTAGGAGATCGAGGTGCCCAGCGAGCGGCCCCGGGTGTCGTAGAGCTCCGGCGAGTAGGCATAGGCCAGCGAGGTGTAGCCGCGTTCGAACAGGTTGACCGTGAAGCCGAAGACCACGACCAGCGCGGGCACGAAGGTCAGCCCGTAGAGCAGCCCGGACACCGCGATGACCAGGCCGAACACCACCAGGCACCACTTGCGCTCGAAGCGGTCGGTGACCTGCGCCGCCAAGAACGAGCCCAGCGGCGCTCCGACGGTGGTCAGCGCGACGAAGAAGATGGAGTCCTCCACGCTGACGCCCTCGGCGGCCAGCAGCGTGGGCGCCCAGGAGGAGAAGCCGAAGAAGCCGATGGTCTGGGTGATCCACAGCACCGACAGCAGGAGCGTCGGCAGCAGGAACTTCCGGTCCTTGAGCATGCCGAGACCGGGCTTCGTCGCGGTCGTGGCGATCGGCGCCTCGGCGACGGGCAGTTCACCGTGCTCGGCCGCGGCCCTGCCTTCGAGGTCCCGCAGGATCACGTCCGCCTCGTCGTGGCGGCCCCGGGTTTCCAGCCACTGCGGGGATTCGACGAGCTTGCGCAGGAACAGCAGAAAGAACACGCCCATGGCGCCCCACAGGTAGACCAGGCGCCAGGTCTGCTCCCCCATCGGCACCACGAACGAGGCGATGAGGTTCGTGACGGGCGTGCCGCAGATGCCGATCATGATCACGTACGCCTGGAACTTGCCGCGCTTGGCGCGCGGGTAGAACTCGTTGATGTAGACGACCGCGACCACGGTCATCGCCGACAGCCCGGCGCTGGTGAGGATGCGGAACACCCCCATCGACGGCATGTCCCAGGCGAAGACCGTCGCCAACGACCACACGGAGAACCACGTCGTGGTCAGCGTCAAGGTCCGCTTCCGGCCGAGCCGGTCGGCCATCCCACCGGCCACGACGGAGCCGATGAACATGCCCACGAACGACAGCGACGTCACGTAGGCGATGTGGCTGACGTCGGAGCCCCACAGCTCGCGCACCTTGGGCGCGGTGATGGCGAAGGTGTTGATGTCGGCGAACTCGAAGAAGTACGCGAACGCCAGCGCGACCATCGTGGTCTTGTGGAACTTGGAGATCGGCAACCGGTCGAGCCGGTTGGCCGCGTTGGTGGCCCGGTCGGCCGGATGGGCGGAGTGCTGCATTGCGGTCTCCTCGCGGCGGGCGTCGTTGCCCGGCTGTCGCTGTGGTGCGGCTCAGGCCGTTTCGTCCGGCCAGTACAGGCGCATCGGGTTGTCCACGAGCAGCGCCTGCCGCTGCTCGGCGGTGACCGCGATCCGGGGGACGTGGTCCAGGAGCAGCCCGTCGTCGGGCATGTGGCCGGTCAGGTTCGGGTGCGGCCAGTCGGTGCCCCACAGGACCCGGTCGGGGAACGCCGCCACGACCCGGCGCGCGAACGGGACGACGTCGGCGTAGGCGTGGCGCTCGCCGTCGAGGGCGGGCGGGCCCGTCCGCGACAGGCGTTCGGGGCAGGAGACCTTGACCCACGCGCCGCTGCGGGCGGCGAAGTCGAGGAATCCGGTGAACTCCGGGCCGGCGGGGTCCTTCGAGACGTCGGGGCGTCCCAGGTGGTCAACCACGATCGGCACGGGCAGTGACAGGAAGAACTCCTCGTGCGCGGGCAGGTCCTCGGCCTCGAAGTAGAGGACGACGTGCCAGCCCAGCGGCGCGATCTTCTCGGCGATGGTCCGCAACGCCCGCGTCGGCGCCGCGTCGACCAGCCGCTTGACGAAGTTGAACCGCACGCCGCGCACCCCCGCGGCGTGCAGGCGCTCCAGTTCTCCGGGCGTCACGTCGGCGTCCACGGTGGCCACGCCGCGGGCCCGGCCGTCCGCCGCCCGCAACGCGTCCACCAGGGCGCTGTTGTCCTTGCCGTGGCAGGTCGCCTGCACGATGACGTTGCGGGACAGGCCCAAGTGGTCGCGGAGCGCGAACAACTGCTCCTTGCCGCCGTCCACGGGCGTGTACTTGCGTTCCGGGGCGAACGGGAAGCGGGCGGCGGGACCGAAGACGTGGCAGTGGGCGTCCACGGATCCCGCGGGCGGGACGAACGCGGGACGGCTCGGATCCGGGTGCCAGGGCAACCATCCGGGGGTCACGGGGGGCGTGGGGCTCATCGGGTCTTCCTCCTGCCGGTCGGCATGCGTGCGGCGAGCAGCCGTCAGTCGAGGTAGGTCAGCCCCAGGGCGTCGAGCTTCGGGCGCATGCCGTAGAGGTCCAGGCCGAGCTCGCCGTCCTGGAACCGCGCGCGCTTGCCCGCCTCCCCCGCCTCGCGCTTCTCGGCGGCCTCCGCCACGTCGGCTGCTCTGGCCGCGGGCACCACGACGACGCCGTCGGTGTCGGCGACGATGACATCGCCCGGCTCGACCAGCGCGTTGGCGACCGCGACGGGCACGTTGACCGAACCCAGCGTGGCCTTGACGGTGCCCTTCGCGTTGATGGCGCGGGAGAACACCGGGAAGTCCATCGCGCGCAGCTCGTCGACGTCGCGGCAGCCGCCGTCGATGACGAGCCCCCGCGCGCCGCGAGCGCGCAACGAGGTGGCGAGCAGTTCGCCGAAGAAGCCGTCCTCGGATTCCGTCGTGCACCCGGCCACGACGACGTCGCCGTCCTGGACCTGCTCGGCGGCGACGTGCAGCATCCAGTTGTCCCCCGGCTGCAGCAGCACGGTGACGGCCGTGCCGCAGACCTTCGCGCCTTCGTAGACGGGCCGGATGTAGGGCCGCATCAAGCCGACCCTGCCCAGGGCCTCGTGCACGGTGGCCACGCCGAACCGCGACAGGGCTTCGACGGCGGCCCGATCGGCACGCTCGATCTGCTGGTGGACGACTCCGAGTTCGCGCACGGTGCGGACTCCTCTCCGAACGGGGTGGTGGTTCAGCGGCCCTGAGCGGTCAGCCGCGCGTCCAGGCGCGGGTAGACGCGTCGCGCGTTGCGCTCCTCGACGGCCGCGAGGGATTCGGCGGTGAGCCCGGCGTTCTCGACGTACCGGCGGGTGTCGTCGAAGTGGTGCCCGGTGCGCGGATCGATGCCGCGCACCGCGCCGACCATCTCCGAGGCGAACAGCACGGACTCGTGCGGGATCACGTCGAGCAGCAGGTCGATGCCCGGCTGGTGGTAGACGCAGGTGTCGAAGAAGACGTTGCCCAGCAACGATTCCTCCGGCTCCGGCTTGCCCAGCGCCTGCGCCAGGCCGCGGAAACGGCCCCAGTGGTAGGGAACCCCGCCGCCCCCGTGCGGAATCACCAGCCGCAGCCCGGGGAAGTCGGCGAACAGGTCGCCCTGCAGCAGCTGCATGAACGCCGTCGTGTCGGCGTTGAGGTAGTGCGCGCCCGTGGTGTGGAAGGCCGGATTGCAGCTGGTGGAGACGTGCACCATGGCGGGGACGTCGAGCTCGACGAGCTTCTCCCACACCGGGTACCAGTGCCGGTCGGTCAACGGCGGCGAGGTCCAGTGCCCGCCGGAGGGGTCGGGGTTGATGTTCACCGCGACCGCGCCCAGCTCCCGCACCACCCGTTCCAGCTCGGCAACGGTGGTGGCCGGATCCACCCCCGGCGACTGCGGGAGCATCGCCCCGAACGCGAACCGCTCCGGGTAGAGCTCCGCGACCCGGTGGCAGAGGTCGTTGCAGATCCGCGCCCAAGCCGACGAGATCGCGAAGTCCCCGATGTGGTGGGCCATGAACGACGCGCGCGGCGAGAACACGGTGACGTCGATGCCGCGCTCGTCCATCTGCCGCAGCTGGTGGGCCTGCACCGACTCGCGGATCTCGTCGTCGCTGATGACCGGCCCGGCCGGATCGGGCCGCCGCGACGGATCGGTCAGCCCGGCGACCTGCGCGTCCCGCCAGCGGCCGAGCGGCTCCGGGGCGGTGGTGTAGTGGCCGTGGACGTCGATGATCACGCGGAGCGCTCCTTCGCGACGGGGTTCCAGACGGACGACGGGACGAGCACGTCGCCGGACATCAGCACGCGCGCGGTGCGCAGCAGCGCCGAGCGCACGACCTGCTGCGGGTCGGCGGGATCGAGCACGAGGGTGACGCTGAACTCGCCGGACGGGTGCTCCACCGACACGACCGGTTCGGTTCCGGTCGCGCCGCTCGCGACGTCGTGGGCGACGCTGCCCTCCAGCACGCAGGCCGTCGCGGCCGTGACCGCGGCCAGCACTCCGATGGACCGGTGCGCGACCCGCGGGATGAGGCTCCGGGTGGACACGCTGCCGCCGTGCCGCGGCGGCGCCACCAGCGTCATCTTCGGGTAGTTCTTCGCCGCGACGTCACCGAGCCCCATGGCGTGCCCGCAGACCAGGCGCAGGGCCTCCACCTTCGCCTTGAGCGCGTCGTCGCCGTCGATCTCGGCGGGTTCCTCGTAGCCGGTGGCGCCGAGCCGCTCGGCCGCGACGATCACCAGCGGCTGCCCGTTGTCGATCATCGTCACGTCCACCGGCCCGACGCCGGGGACCTCGACGGTGTCGCGCGCGTTCCCCGTCGGCAGCAGCGAACCCGCCACCGAACCCGCGGTGTCGAGGAACCCGATCTCGATCGGCGCGGCGCTGCCGGGGACGCCGTCGATGCGCGCGTCACCCGCGTACTCGACGTGCCTCGTCCCGTCCGGAGCGGCGGGCGTGCGGATCGTGATCTCGGCGACCATGCCGGTGTTGCGGGTCAGCACGCGGGCGGTGGTGCGATCACCGGCCGGGGCCACCATGCCGGTCTCGACGGCGAACGGCAGCACGGCGGCGAGCATGTTCCCGCAGTTCGCCGTCACGTCCACGGTGTCCCCGCCCGGCTGGACCTGCCCGAACGTCCACTCCACGTCGACCCCGGAGCGGGTGCCCGGCCGCACGATCCCGACCTTGCTCGTCAGCGGGTGCGCTCCCCCGACCCCGTCGATCTGCCGCTCGTCGGGAGATCCGAGCGCGGCGAGCAGCACCGCATCGCGGGTCGCGACGTCGACGGGCAGCGCTCGCTCGTCGAAGAACGGCCCCCGCGAGGTGCCGCCCCGCATGAACAGGCACGGGACCGCGATCTGCGCACCCCGGCGGCGCGACCGCGCGGCGACACCGTCGACGTCGACGGGCATGGCACCCCTCCAAGTCCTCCCGGCGCGGCGTCCCTCACCGGCCTGCTCGGTAACCTAAACGACGAACACGATTGTTAACAATCCTTCCGCCAAAATTTTTCACTGGGCTCCACTCCGAAGCGCCACCCCGGCGAATCGCACGTCAGCACGGCTCCCGCCCTCTTTGTTGACCGATCGGTCCAGTTCGGGCAGAGTTGTGGACGTAACGGTCCATAATCGAGGGAGGTGGGCGGCGTGGCCGTCCTGACGGACAAGGTCGCCGTGGTCACCGGCGGCAGCAGCGGCATCGGGCTCGCGATCGCGCGGGCGTACCGCGACGAAGGCGCGCGGGTGTTCATCACCGGCCGCCGCAAGGAAGCGCTCGACGCGGCGATCGCCGAGCTCGGCGAGAAGGTGACCGCCGTGGTCTGCGACTCGGCCGTGCCCGCCGACCTCGACGCGCTCTACGAGACCGTTCGCGAGCAGGCCGGACACGTGGACGTCGTGGTCGCCAACGCCGGCATCGGCATCGAGGCCGCGTTCGGCGAGGTCACCGAGGAGCAGGTCGACGCCCTGTTCGCCACCAACGTCAAGGGAACGATCTTCACCGTCCAGAAGGCGTTGCCGCTGCTGCGGCCTGGCGCATCGATCATCCTGACCGGCTCGTCCGCCGCGACGCGCCCGCAGAGCGGCCTCGAGGTCTACGGCGCGACGAAGGCCGCGGTGCGCAACCTGGCCCGCGGCTGGGCCCACAGCTCGCGCCGGTACGGCTTCCGGGTCAACGTGCTCGCGCCGGGCATGGTCCCCACGCCGGGCCTGCTCGACCTCGTCGACGCGGACACCCGCGACCAGGCGAAGGGGATCATCCCGCTGGGCCGGCACGCCGAACCGGCGGAGATCGCCGCGGCAGCCGTCTTCCTGGCCTCCGACGCGTCGACGAACACGGTCGCGTCGTGGTTGCCGGGCAGCACCGACAGGACCGGGGTGTTCGGGTACTCCTGCGCGAGGCGTTCCGCGCCTTCCAGGTACACG
>NZ_JBSFWJ010000035.1:0-66128 GCF_053592695.1 Saccharopolyspora sp. NPDC002578
CGTCGCTCTTCGGATCTGGCTGATCACTTCGGCGGCTGACGGTGCCGGAGCCGGAGTGAACGGACCGTTCGTCCAAGGGGATTGGGCGAACGGTCCGTTCACTTCAACCGCTCAGCGGGTCGTGGCCTTGTCCGCGCGGCTGCCGAGGGCTTCGCCTCGGCGGCACGCCAGGTACCAGCGCTGGCCGTTGTCGTACCAGCGCAGGCCTTTGCGGACGGCGGAGACCTGCGACGCCTGGTGCACCCGGTACTGCCACGGCGGCTGGTAGCCGTGCCGGGCGGCCATCGCGTAGGCCACGTCGGCGGCGTTGCGGTCAAGGTAGCGGTCCGCGCGTTCGAACCACGCCATGCTGGTGCGCCCGGCCGCTTGCAGCGGTCGCAGCGCGGCTCGGCCCTGCTGGTCGAAGTCGCGCAGCGCGGTGTCCAGGTGCTCGTGGTCGTGCAGCTTCTGCGCCAGGATCACCGCGTCCATGATCGCCAGCCGGGTGCCGGAGCCGATGGTGAAGTGCGTGGTGTGCGCGGCGTCGCCGAGCAGCATCACGTTGTCGTGCAACCAGGTCCGGTTGAGCACCTGGGTGAACCGCTGCCAGCGCGCGGGTTGCCCGCGGGACTGGCTGATCAGCGAATGCCCGTCCAGCGGGGCGGCGAAGATCTTCTCCAGCAGCCGCACCGTGTCCTCGTTGTCGCGGGAGTCGAAGCCCAGCGCCTTCCAGGTCTGCTCGGTGCACTCCACGATGCAGGTGCTGATGCCGGCGCTGGACGGGTAGGCGTGGAACCAGATCCAGCCCGCCGAGGTCTGCTCGAAGGCGAACGTGAACCGGTCGAACACCATGTCCGTGCCCAGCCAGATGTACGGATTGTTGCCGGTCTCCACGCGGGTGCCGAACTCCGCCTCGTGCAGCGAGCGAACCTTGCTGTTCGCCCCGTCCGAGCCGATGATCAGGTCGCTGTCGGCGAGCTCGGAGAGGTCGTCCACGCCGTGCTCGTAGCGGATGTTCACGCCCAGGTCTGTGGCGCGTTCGGCGAGCACGTCCAGCAGCGTGGACCGGTTCACGCTGAAGCCGTAGCCGCCGAGGAAACCGACATCGCTGCCGCCCAGCACGATCTGCTGCTCCTGCCACAGCGTGGAGGCCGAACGGATCTGCTGCGCGCTCTCGGCGTCGTTGGCGTAGAGGGGGTCCAGCAGGTTGTCCCAGTAGACGACGCCCCACCCGTAGGTGGCTCCGGGCGGATCACGTTCGATGACGGTGATGTCGTGTCCGGCGTCGCGCAGCTTCGCGGAGATCGCGAAGTACAGCCCGGCCGGTCCTGCGCCGACACACGTGATCTTCATGGGCACCTCCTGGACGGGGACGGCGCGGGCCGCCCGGTTGTTGTTCGACGACGGTGATCACGTGCGCTCCCGCGCTTCACCGTTGCGCTGCGCCGGGGCGCCGTCGACGAGCTCCGTCGACGGGTGGTGCAGGTGGTACAGGTGCGCGTAGCCGTTGTTGCCCTCCAACAGCTCCGAATGCGTGCCGATGCCGGTGACCCGGCCGTGGTCCAGGTAGAGGATCTTGTCGGCGTCGGTCACCGTCAGCAGGTTGTGCGAGATGACGATGGTCGTGCGCCCCGCCATCAACCGGTTGAGCGGGCCGAGGATCCGCTGCCCGGCCTCGGCGTCCAGGCTCGCGGTCGGCTCGTCGAGCAGCAGGATCGGCGCGTCGCGGATCATCGCGCGGGCGATGGCGATGCGCTGGCGCTGCCCGCCGGAGAGCAACCGGCCGCGCTGCCCGACGCGGGTCGAGTAGCCCTCGGGCAGCGCGTCGATGAAGTCGTGGGCGTCGGCGGCGACGGCGGCATCGACGAGTTCGGCGCGGTCCGCATCGGGCTTGCCCGCGAGGATGTTCTCCTCGATGGTGCCGTCGAGCAGCAGCGTCTCCTGCAGCACGATGGCGATCTTGGAGCGGAGCTCCTTCGGGTCCAGCTCGCGCAGGTCCGCGCCGTCGAGCGTGATGCTGCCCCGGTCCGGGTCGTAGAACCGCAGCAGCAGCTTCGTCAACGTCGACTTCCCCGCGCCGCTGGCGCCGACGATGGCGACGCGTTCCCCGGGGGCCGCGGTGAGGTTCACGTCGGTGAGGACCTCGTCGACGGTGTCGGGGTAGTGGAAACCGACCTGGTCGAGCCGGATCGCGCCGTCCACCCGCGTGAGCGGCTTCGGCTCGCGCGGAGCCGGGACGTGCGGGCGCTGGTTGAACAGCTCCAGGATGCGTTCCGCGCTGGCCGCCGCGCCGAACACCACGTTCGAGAGCTGCCCGAGGTTGCTCACCGGCTGGTAGAGCTGCGAGAGGTACACGAGGAACGCCAGCAGCCCGCCGAGCGTGATCCGGCCCGCCGACAACTCCCAGATGCCGACGCCGACGATGGCCATGATGGCCATGACCTCCAGCAGGTCCACCAGCGGCTCGAACAGGCCGCCGATGCGGGCCGCGGACAGCTCCGCCGACAGGCTCGACCGGCTCTGCCGGGAGAACCGGCCCACCTCCGCGGACTCGCGCCCGTAGGCCTGGATCAGCGGTGCGTTGCCGAGGCTCTCCTCCGCCACCGTGCTGATGGAACCGGTGCGCCCGGCGACCTCGCGGGACGCGGATTTGATGCGCTGCGCGAAGAACCGCGCGACGAACAGGAACAGCGGCACCACCAGCAGCGCCACGACGGCCAGCCGCCAGTCGAGGTAGAACAGCACGCCGGCGAACAGCACGATCTTGATCAGCGAGGCCACGGTCTGGGTGATGCCCGACAGCACCAGGGCCTCGATCGAGGCCACGTCGGTGGTGAGCCTGCTCAGCGTGTCGCCGAGCCTGCGCCGGTCGAAGAAGTCCACCGACAACGTGTGCAGGTGGGTGAACACCCGGATTCGCAATCGGTTCAGGAAGTGCTCACCGATCCACACCGTCACGTAGCTCTCGCCGAAACCGACGGCCCCGTTGACGATCGTGATGACGGCGTAAGCAAGGGCCACCCACGGGAACAGCGAGAAGTCCCGCGGCGTGAGGACCTGGTCGATGAGGACCTTGAACATCCAGATCGCCGCCGCGTCCAGCAGCGGCGACACCAGCACCAGCGCGAGGCTCAGCGCCATGTACCAGCGGAACGGCCGCGCATCGGGCCAGAACCGCCGGAAGATCTCCCGGACCCCGATCGATGGCGCGGTCTCCACCAACCCCGCCTCCTCGGCGGCCGGTGGATCGAACAACCACCGTATCGGTCCCCGCACGTCGTACCCCCTGTTGCCGACGGGAGTGACGCCCGCACCCCGGAAGGTGCGGGCGTCATCCGGAAATGAGCCGTGCCGCTACTTCTTGTGGCCCCAGTGGTGGTGGCCCCAGCCCCAGCCGTGACCCCAGCCCCAGCCGTGGCCCCAGCCCCAGCCGTGGCCCCAGCCCCAGCCCCAGCCGTGCTTGCGACGACGGTTGTTCACGTACACGAACACGCTCTTGATGCTGCTCATCGCCATGCACCTTTCCGCATTGCCGATTTCCCCAGAGAAGAGCGTTCTCCTGTGATGTTCCCCCGGCAGGTGCCGGGAAAACTCGATTCCGGGTCGCGACCCCGGATGCATCACGTCCGCCGAACGAGTTGGTTCACTCGCCCCATGTCGGCGAAACCGGCGCGTTCCGCACCGGCCCGTGGGTGCCCGGTGTCCTTTCCGGACTGCCGCGCTTCTCCAGTTCTCTTCCAGAAGGTAGGTGCCCCCCATTCGGCGAACGACCCGACCTGCCAACGAGTAGACCCCAAGCAGCGGAGCGTGCCCAGAGGACTATCGGCCCTGATTTGCCGCTGATCTCCGGAAATCCGCGTCGCCGTGCCGAACGCGGCCGAACGCGGACCATGGTGGCGGAGAGGGGGCGGGCATGGATCTGCGAGCGTGGGCAGGGCGGGCGGTCGACGAGATCTCGGGGTGGCAGCGCGGTTTCGGCGAGGTCGAACCGCATCCGGACGCGGTGGTCTCCGACGCCGATTTCGCGGTGGCCTTCGAGGAGCTGCTCGGCCGGTTGCGCGACACCTACCCGTTCCACCACCCCCGCTACCTGGGGCAGCTGATCAAGCCGCCGCACCCGGCGGCGGTGGCGGGCTACCTGGCGACGATGCTGCTGAACCCGAACAACCACGCGCTCGACGGCGGACCGTCCACGACCGCGCTGGAGCGGGAGGCGGTGGCGCGGCTGGCGGCGATGCTGGGGATGCCGGACGCGCTCGGCCACCTCACCACCAGCGGGACCGTCGCGAACCTCGAAGGTCTTTTCGTGGCACGGGAAACGCGTCCCGGTTCGGCGATCGCGCACAGCGCGCACGCGCATTACTCGCACGCCCGCAACTGCCACCTGCTCGGCGTGCGGTCGGTGCCGGTCCCGGTGGACCGGCTGGGGCGGATGGACCTGGCGGAGCTGGAGGTGCTGCTGGGGCGGGAGGACATCGGCACGGTGGTGCTCACGGCCGGAACGACCTCGCTGGGTGCGGTGGACCAGATCGACGAGGTGCTGGAACTGCGGCGGCGCCACGGGTTCCGGATCCACGTCGACGCGGCCTGCGGCGGATTCTTCGCCCTGATCGCCGACGACGCGCCGGACGGGGTCGCGTCCGCGCCGTTCCGGGCGCTAGCCGAGTGCGACTCGGTGGTCGTCGACCCGCACAAGCACGGCCTGCAGCCCTACGGGTGCGGGGCGGTGCTGTTCGCGGACCGGTCGGTGGCGCGGTTCTACCGGCACGATTCACCGGCCACGTATTACACGTCGGCGGAGCCGCACCTGGGGGAGATCTCGCTGGAGTGCTCCCGTTCCGGAGCTCCGGCGGCGGCGCTGTGGCTGACGTTCCGGCTGCTACCGCCGACTCCGGACGGGCTCGGGCGGGTGCTGCGGGCAGGTCGGCGGGCCGCCCTGCGCTGGACCGAGCTGCTGGCCGAGTCGCCGGTGCTGTCGGCCTACCAGCGCCCGGAGCTGGACATCGTCGCGGTCCTGCCCGAAGCCCCCGACATGTCCACCGTGGATCAGCGGACGACGTGGATGCTGCACGAGGGGATGCGGGGCGGCGGCGCCTACCTGGCCGCGCTCGAAGTCTCCGCGGCGGAGCTGCGGGCGCGCGGGCACCCGGTCCGGGAGGACGCGCCGGGCGCCCGGATCTTGCGCAGCGTGCTGCTGAAACCGGAGCACGAGCACTGGATCGGGCGCTGCCACGACGAGATCGAAGACCTGGCGCGGCGAGCCGCCGGATGACCTGCGCGGCGCCGGTTTGCGCCGGACGGCGGTGGGGCACCCGGGTGGGGCGCTCGCCTGGGGTCCGGACGGGCGCGGGGTCGTGCCAATCCGAATTCCTTGGGGGTCACCGAATGTCAGTTCGCGCGTCCGTCCGCGCCCGGAAAGTCCGGCCGGCGTTCCTGCACACCATGTGGACCGAGTCCCGCACCATCGCCGACGCGCGCCACCGCTTCGTCCGCGGCGGACCTCCGGCGAACCCCGGCGGACAGGCGGTCCCGACCCAACGGTGACCTCGCAACCGCCTCCGGCGAACGGCCCCGACCGCCTTTCCGGCACGGGGCCGTTCTGCCGCGATTTCGCGAGAAATCCAACCACTCGAACGAGGTGAACCCCGCCCTCGCACGCTCCTGATCAGTGCAGAAGGTTGTCGGAGCGGGGTGTCCGACACGCGGGGACGCTTCAATTTCTCGCGAAATTGCGGGGCATGAACGAGGTTCGCATCAGGTGGTGTGGGGACGGCACCGAGATCTCGGGGACTGGTCGATCGACTCGGGGGTTCGGGCCGTTGCCAGGGGGCTCCTGGTAGGTGGAGGTCACCCGGTGAGGTTTGGGGTCTCGCCGCGCCACTCCGCTACCGCGCGGGTGAGGGAATCGGCCCAGCGGTGCAGGATCGCGTCACCGGCCGTCGCGTCGGCCGTCGTCGGGTCGCCCAGGACGCCGTTGGGGCTGACCGGGCGCACGCCCCCGGAGCGGAGGCGGTCCATCAGCTCGGGCAGCGGCGCGGTGTTCCCGGCCGCGGCGACGTCCGCGGCGACCTCGCCCGGGTGCAGGTGCAGCATCGCGGAGGTCTCGGTGCGCCCGGCGTGGCTGTCGTCAGCCGGGGCGTCCGGTGACCACACGAGCACCCGCCTGCCCTCGGAGCGCAGCAGCGCGGCGGCCCGGTGCGCGGTGGGCAGGTTGCCGCCGTGGCCGTTGACCAGGACCACGCCCGCGAAGTGGTCGGCGGAGCGCACCAGCTCCACCAGCAGCAGCCGCAGCGCCTCGTGGCCGATCGACAGGGTGCCCGGGAACTCCGCGTGCTCCCCGCTGGCGCCGTAGGGCACGGCGGGTGCCACGACGACGTCCGCGACTCGACGGGCGAGGCGGGCGCACAGCTCCTCGGCGATGGCGGTGTCGGTGCGCAGCGGCAGGTGCGGGCCGTGCTGTTCGGTGGCGCCCAGCGGGATCGCCAGCGTCGGGGCGTGCGCGGCGAGTTCCGGCCAGCGCATCGCCCCCAGGTGCTCGCTCATCGCGCTGATCCTCCGGTGAGTCGCGGCAGCAGGGCCGCCGGGGTGCGGTGCCGTGCGCAGCCCGCCCAGACCCCGGCCCCGTAGGCGAGGTCGTCGAGCACTCGCAGTGCGAGCCAGGACGGCGTCGGTCGGGGACCGCGCAGCGCGTCCAGCAGGCACGGCAGCAGGGCCGCGAGCAGGACGAGCCGGGCCCGCCTGTTCACCAGGGCGGGCAGCGCCAGCAGCGGCCACCAGTCGCGGCGCACCGCCTCGGCCAGCAACCGGCCCGCGCCGAGGTGCGCGAGCGCGGCCAGCCGCCACGACTCCCAGTCCGGCACTCCGTGCGCCCGCAGCTTGCGCGGCAGCGCGCTCGCCCCGGCCACCGCCAACGCGGCGGACAGCACCGGGCGCCCGGCGGCGAGGGCCGTCCACGACGCGGCGCTCCACGCCGAGAGCCGGGCGCAGCTGAGCGAGCCGGGATGGCGGCGGGACAGCGGTGCCGCGGAGCCGCCGTAGTCGAAGCGCTGGCGCAGCCACGCCCGCAGCCGGGGCCGCGCCCGGTGCCGCACCACCGACTCCGGCGCGTACCGCACGGATCCGCCGTCCGCGAGCAGGCGCCACACCAGGTCGACGTCCTCGCCGAACCGCAGCGCCTCGTCGAACCCGCCCACGTCGTCGAGGCTGTCTCGGCGCACCACGAGGGCGGCGCTGGGCACGTAGCTCACCCGGCTCATGGGCCGCACGGCCGCTGCCGTCGTCCCCAGGTCGAGGCCGCAGCGGTCCGCTTCGTAGGCCGCGATCCGGCCGCCGGTCCTGGCGCCGCGGACGCGGGGCGCGACCGCCCGCACGGCCGGGTCGGCGAAGTGGCGCAGCAGCGGGTCGAGCCACCCTGGTTCCGGTAGCGCGTCGGCGTCGAGGAACGCGACGAGCTCCGTGGTGGCCCGCCGCCACCCGGCGTTGCGGGCGGCGGCCGGACCCCGCGGAGCTCGGTGCCGCAGGGCGGCTTCGGGGACGGGGGGTGTGGAACCGTCGTCGACGACGATTCGGCTCGGCAGCTCCTCGGTCGCGGCCAGCAGCGCGGCGAGCCCGGCCGGGTCGTCCTTCACCGGGATCACAGCGGTCACGTCGGCGGGCCCGAGCGTGCCGGGCGGTGGCTCCGGGTGCGCCAGCCCGGCCTCGATCAGCCGCCGCGCCAGGGCCCCACCGGAACGCACGGGTTCCCCGTCGAGCCACCGGTCGATCAGCCGGGCCGCGGTCTCCCCGACGCGCAGCAACCGCACGGGAGACCCGCCGAGCAGCACCCTGCCGTCGCCGGTCCGCCGCAGCGAGGAGTCCGCTACCAGCCGGGTACCCGCGGGCACCGGGGCGGTCATGCGGTGAAACCGCCGTCGGCGTGCACCACGGTTCCGGTGATCGCCGATGACTCCGGAGAGCACAGGAACGCCACCACGGCCGCGACCTCGTCCGGTTCCAGCAGGCGCTCCGTCAGCTGGTGCCGCGCGAATTCGTCCACATCGGACAGTTCGTAGAGCGCGCCGGTGGCGTCGAGCATGTCGGTGCGCGTGGAGCCCGGAGACACGGCGGTGGCGCAGATCCCGGTGCCGCGCAGGTCGGTCGCCAGGCCGCGGATCAGCCCGACCACGGCGTGCTTCGCGGCGTTGTAGGAGGTCAGCCGCCACAGCCCGGTGTGCGCGGCGGCGGAGGCCAGCGCCACGAACCGGCCGGAGCGCGGTGCGGGCCGCCGCAGCAGCGCGGGCACCGCGGCCTTGGCGAGGTGGGCGACGCCGTCCACGCCGACGGAGAACAGCGCGTCCCACTCGCGGTCCTCGGCTTCCCAGAACGGTGTCCCGCCCGCCATCAGCGCCGCCGCGCCGACCGCCGCGTCCAGTCCGCCGAACCGTTGCTCCGCCAGTGCGACGACGTCGCGCACCGCGTCGAGGTCCTGCACGTCGGCGGCGACGTCGACGACGGAACCGGGGAATTCCGCGGCGAGCGCGGAAAGCTGCTCGACCGTCCCCAGCGGATAGTCGACGCGGGGGTCGTCGGCGCACCGGTCGACCGCCACCACCCGCCAGCCGCTCCCGGCGAGCCGGCGCACCACGGCGGCCCCGATGCCGCGCGCGGCTCCGGTGACGACGGCGACCCTGGGCTCGCCCATCTACGGCCGGAATCCGGCGAGCGGGCTGGTGTCGCACGCCCGGTCCGGGATCGCCTCGGGCTCCGGCGGACCCCAGCCGATGCCGACGGTCACCGGCTGCTTCTTCCGCCTGCCGCGGTGCGAATGGTCCTTGTCCGGCTTGGGGATGCTCGTTGCGACCCCGGCGAGCGCGCGTTCCCCGTTGCCGAGCACGCATTCCGGGTCCGGCCCGTCCAGCGGCAGCCCGGTGAAGAACTTCGCGGCCATGCACCCGCCTTGGCAGGCGTCGTAGGCCGAGCACGAGGTGCAGGCGCCGCCGGTCTGCGGTTCCCGCAGCCGCGCGAACAACTCCGATTCCCGCCACACGGAGCCGAATCCGCCGTCATCGCGCACGTTCCCCGCGAGGAACTCGTCGTGGATCGCGAACGGGCACGCGTACACGTCGCCGACGGGGTCGATGAGGCACACGACGCGCCCCGCGCCGCAGAGGTTCAGCCCCGGCAGCGGGGTGGAGCCCAGCGCGTTGAGGTGGAAGAACGAGTCGCCGGTGAGCACTCCCTCGCCGTGCGCGACGAGCCAGTCGTAGATCTCCCGCTGCTGCTCGGCGGTCGGGTGCAGCTCGTCCCACACGTCGGCGCCGCGACCGGAGGGCCGCAGGCGGGTGATGCGCAGCTGCGCGCCGTACTCGTCGGCGATCTCCTTGAACCGGTCCAGCTGCCCGACGTTCTCCCTGGTCAGCACGACACTGATCTTGAAGTCGCGGAACCCGGCGTCGCGCAGGTTCGCCATCGCGGTCAACGCCGTGTCGTAGGAGCCCGCGCCCCGCACCCGGTCGTTGACCTCGGCGGTCGCCCCGTCCAGGGACAGCTGCACGTCGACGTAGTCGGTGCCCGCGAGCCAGCGCGCCCGCTCCGGGGTCAGCCGCACGCCGTTGGTGGAGAACTTGACGCCCACCTGGTGGTCGACGGCGTACTCCACGAGCTCCCAGAAATCGGAGCGCACGGTCGGTTCACCGCCGCCGATGTTCACGTAGAACACCTGCATGCGCTGGAACTCGTCGATGACCGCCTTGCACTCGGCGGTGGACAGCTCGCGCGGATCGCGGCGCCCGGAGGCGGACAGGCAGTGCACGCAGGACAGGTTGCAGGCGTAGGTCAGTTCCCAGGTGAGGCAGATCGGGGAGTCCAGGCCGTGCTGGAAGTGCTCGATGAGCCGCATGGGCGTCTCCTTGCGTGGAGGTCGGCCGTTCAGCCGCGGGGCCGGATGGTGCCCGCGTCGCACAGCCCGGCGAGGGCCTGGAGGTAGCGCGGGTGCTGTTCGGCGGGCACGCCGGTCTCGGCGAGGGCGGCGTGCACGTCCGGCTGGTTCTCCAGTTCGCGGACGAGGGCGACGAGTTCCGGCGTCTTGAGGAACGACAACCGTCGGGTGGTGAAGTCGTAGACGAGCGCGCCGAACCGCTCCGGGCGCAGCGAGACGGTGGGGCTCAGGCGGTGCGGGCGGCCGGGGTCGAAGCCGGCCGCCGCGCCGGGCTCAGTAGACGCCGCACATGCCATCGATCGACACTTCCTCGACGAGCAGGTCGTCTTCGACGCCGTCCACGGGTGCGGTGTCGGCGGGTGCGCCGTGCTGGGAATCGCTCATGGGATGCTTCCTCCCGATCACCTGCTGAATTGTGATGGCGGGCACACAATAACGACACCGAGTGTCACAATGGAAGGGATCGATGGCCGGGCCAGCATCCGTTCACCCGACCGGCGCAGGCACGGGACCTGGGCGGCGCCGCACCACCAGCCCCGTCGAGCTGGAGCGCGTCGCGTTCGCCCTGTTCGACTCCGACGGCTTCGAGCACACGACCGTCGAGCGCATCGCCCGCACCGCCGGGATCGGGCGGCGCACCTTCTTCCGCTACTTCGAGTCGAAGAACGACGTCGTGTGGGGCGCGTTCACCGAGCAGCTGGACGGGATGCGGGAGCGGTTCCGCGCCCGGCCCGCCGACGAGCCGCTGATGGAGTCGATCCGCGCGGTCGTCGTCGAGTTCAACCGCGTCGAGCCCGCCGAGACCGACCGGCACCGCCGCCGCCTCGAACTGATCTTGCGCGTTCCGGCGCTGCAGGCGCATTCCACGCTGCGCTACGCCGAATGGCGAGCGGTGGTCGCCGATTTCGCCGCCGATCGCCTCGACACGTCACCGAGCGCGCTGGAACCGCAGACCATCGCCCACGCGGCGCTGGGGGCGGCACTGGCCGCCTACGACCACTGGCTCGAACGGCCGGGTTCCGACCTCTGCGCCACCCTCGACGTCGCCCTTCGCCGGCTGGCAGTGGGATTCGCGCCGCGGGGTACGTAGGGGGCCGTTGCGGAGTGATCTTTCGATCGGTGTCTTGTCGGCGAGGAAGCCGCTGAGGTTCCGCTGAGCGACCGGCTATGCAGGTCATCCTGAAAGGACGCCTGAAGGCTCAGCCGCTCAGCGGGCGGGTTCCACATCCGTGCAGTCGAGTTCCTCGGATCCGGGCGGTAGCTCGGGCGCCCCGGGGGTGGGCTTGTTGTCCACCGTGGAACCGTGGAACATGTCGGCGGCCGCGGTGTCCGTGCGGACCGCGCAGAGCCGGACCGGGGAGGTCACCTTGCCCGCGCGCACCGTGGCGCTCCGTCCGCCCTTCGGGCTCGGGGTCGCCTCCGCGAGCGGCCGCCAGGTTCCCTTCTCGTCCTCGGCGACGATCCAGATCCGATCCGAGTCGGGTACCTCGCCGGCCAGCCTGACCAGGAAGTCCCTGGAGAATCGGTAATCGTCGTCGGGTGTGTCGATCGACACGCCTGAGCTCGAACCGAAGGGGGCGGTCAGGTAAGCGAGGACGGCGACCAGCACCACTGCGCCACCGGCGATTGCCCCTTGCGATTTCCAGTTCATCCGGACGCCTCCCGCAGCGGATGTCTCCTTCGTCGCTCGTCCAGTCACGACTCGCGCAATCGTACGAAATCGCTCTCGGCCGCTGTGCACTCGCCGCGATCGACGCGGAATGCGGCCGACAGTGCACCGACCGTAGTGCGTGGGCCGGTGGCGCGAGATCGCGGGCGTACCCGGGTTCGTGCGCGGCCGATCACGTTCGGTGAGATGGAGCCTTGCGCCGTTCGGAACTTCACCCGACCCTGCGCGAGTTCGCGAGAAATCGGCGTCCGCCAGGGAAATCCTGGCGGTGCTCGCGGAGCGCAGCCGGGGCTCACCGGGATGGGCGTCCTAGGGGACGCCGTCCGTCATTCGAAGGTGATCACGCCGCGGATCGTGTCGCCCTCCTCCATGTCGCGGTAGCCCTGGTTGATGTCCTCCAGGCGGTAGGTGCGGGTGATCAGCTCGTCGAGCTTCAGACGGCCCGCGCGGTAGAGGTCGAGCAGCTTCGGCACGTCGTTGCGGGGCTTGCAGCCGCCGTAGACGCCGCCGCGCAGCTGCTTCTCGAACATGACGAACGGGAACAGGCTCAGCGACACCTGGTGGGTGCTCATCGCGCCGACGCCGCCGAGCGCGAGCACGCCGCCCTTGCTGATCAGCCCGAGCGCCGGTTCGATCATGTCGCCGGGGACCACGCCGACGGTGATGATCGCCCGGTCGGCCATCACGCCGGCGGTGAGGTCGGCGACCAGGGCGTGGGCTTCGGCGAGGTCGGGGGCGGTGTGGGTGGCGCCGAACTCGCGGGCCTTCTCCCGCTTCCACCGCACCGGATCGACGGCGACGATCACCGCGGCCCCGGCGAGGCGGGCGCCCTGCACGGCGTTCATCCCGACTCCGCCGGTGCCGATCACCACCGTCACATCTCCTTGCCGCACCTGCGCGATGTTGACGGCGGTTCCCCACCCGGTGGGCACCGCGCACCCGGCGATGGCGGCCACGGGCATCGGGATGTCGTCGCCGAACTTCACCAGCGAGTCGGCGGGGCAGACGGTGTAGGGCGCGAAGGTGCCGAGGAACGTCATCGGCGTCACGGGTTCCCCGTGCGAGTGCACCCGCCGCGATCCGTCCAGCGCGCGCCCGGTGAGCAGGTCCGCGCCCCGGTCGCACAGGTTGCCGCGGCCGTCCCGGCACCACCGGCAGTGCCCGCAGGACGGGATGAACGTGGTGATCACCCGGTCGCCGACGGCGAGGTCCGCCACACCGGGCCCGACCTCCTCGACGATGCCCGCGCCTTCGTGCCCGCCGAGCAGCGGCGGCGCGTCGACGAAGCCGTCCCCGGCGTCGTAGTGGAAGTCGGAGTGGCACAGCCCGGCCGCGGCGAGCTTGACCCGGACCTCCCCGGCGCGCGGTTCGCCGATCTCGATGTCGTCGATGGTGTACCCGGCGCGTCGTCCCTGTTCTCGCAGCAGGGCGCCTCTGGTCTTCATGGGCCTGGTCCTCCCGGCGCTGGATCGGCCGTGCGGCCGCCGATCGTTCGGGCCGGGACGCTAGCCGACCGGGTGCCGGTGTTGATCAACGTTGCTGCAAATTCACCCCGATCGGCGCAAATGCGCTATCGCGGGGGCTGTGCGTCGTCGGGCCAATCGAGCTCCCGGCGGCTCTCGAAGTGCCGCGGGGCGCCGGTGATCGGATCGGTGAAGCGGAGGACTTTCGCCAGCAACCGCAACGGATCCGCGAAGTCGTCCGGCGCGCGGTCCCGCACCACCGGGTAGAGGTCGTCGCCGACGATCGGCGCGCCCACCGAGGCCAGGTGCACGCGGAGCTGGTGGGTCCGCCCCGTCGTCGGCAGCAGCCGGTAGCGGGCGGCGGTGCCGCGGCGTTCGACGGGTTCGACGCGGGTCTCCGCGTTCACCGGCCCCGGCACCTCCTGGGCTTGGAGCACGCCGCGCTCCTTGACGATCCTGCTGCGCACGACGTCCGGCACGACCAGATCCGGTGCGCGATGGGCGATGGCCTCGTACTCCTTGCGCACCGCGCGGTTCTGGAACAGCAGCTGGTACTCCCGGCGGGCCGCTTCGTGCACCGTGAACAGCACGAGGCCCGCCGTCATCCGGTCCAGCCGGTGCGCGGGGCTGAGCTCCGGCAGGTCCAGCGCGCGGCGCAACCGGACCAGCGCCGTCTCGGCGACGTGCCCGCCGCGCGGGGTGGTGGCCAGGAAGTGCGGTTTGTCCACGACCAGCAGGTGCTCGTCGCGGTGCAGGACGTCGAGTTCGAACGGCACCGGCGTCTCCACCGGCAGTGCGCGCTGGATCCACAGGAACGAGCCCGGTGCGAAGGGCGTGTCCGCGTCGACGAAGCTGCCGTCGACCGCCGCGACGCGTCGTTCCCGCAGCATCCGGTCGACTTCGCCGGGAGCCACCGGCAGCCGGTCGACGAGGTGGTCCCGCACCGTCGGCCACGTGCCGGTGTCCGGCAGGCGCATCCGCGCGGCGTCGAGGCCGTCGCGTTGCGGCAGGGGAGACCGGAGCTTGCGTCGCATCACCGGCCAGCGTAGGCCGCCGCGCGGGGACGTCGTGCCACGCCGGGGCGAACCCGGTGCCGGGGGAGGCCGTCCAGTCCGTGGGACGGTCGTTCGCGCGGTTGACCACGACTCGGGGCGGGGCAAGAATCGTCGTGTGGATGTCGCGGCGCGGTTCTTCTTCGCTCGCCTGCACGTCGATCTCCGGCGGCACGCGAGCGCGATCTGTGCCCCCGCGCTGCCCTGAGCAGCGTCCTGGTGACCGGCCGGTACCACCCGGCCGTTGTCAGTCCTATGTGGACTTGTTTCCGATCGTCCGGCGCGGTGGCCGGAATCGGATCGTGGCGGAGTGACCGAGTGGCTAGGTAAGGGCCTGCAAAGCCCTGCACACGGGTTCGAATCCCGTCTCCGCCTCCCCTTCCCCTCCGGCGAGCTCGTGCGTCCCCGCGGCGCCTCGTCGCGTTCTCGACGCGGTCGCCGCGGGCGCAATCCCCCGGCGGCCCGTTTCACCCGCGCGCAGCGGGTACACGGGAGGCAGTGATGACATCCGTTCCGCTCTCGGTCCTCGACCTCGCACCGGTGCCCTCCGGCGGCACCGCCGCGGGCGCGCTGCGGGACACCGTCGACCTCGCCCAGCACGTGGAGCGGTACGGCTACCGGCGCTTCTGGCTGGCCGAACACCACCTGGTGCCGGGAGTCGCGTCGTCCTCCCCGGCGGTGCTGATCGCGTCCGTGGCCGCCGCGACCCGGCGCATCCGCGTCGGTTCCGGCGCGGTGCTGCTCGGCCAGCACACGCCGCTGCAGGTCGCGGAGGACTTCGGCACCATCGCCCAGCTGCACCCGGACCGCATCGACCTCGGTCTCGGCCGTTCCGGCCTGGCGAAGTTCGTCGAACTCGCGAAGGCCGCGCTCGACCGGGAACCGGACGACGTGCCCGCGACCCCGCCGGAACCGGTGCTCGTCGACGGGCTGCCCGTGCCGCGCACCGCGCGCGGCGGTTCGCTGTCGCGGGCCCGCGCGCAGCGGCTCGAAGCGCACGTCCGGCTGCTCGGCGGCACCGGACAACCGGAGTACGACGAGCAGGTGCGCGACGTGCTCGCGTTCCTCGACGGCACGTTCCGCGACACCGACGGGCAGGAGGCGCGCGCGGTCACCGCGGAGCAGGCGCTGCTGCAGGTGTGGGTGCTCGGCGCCAGCGCCGGCCCCAGCTCCCGCGCGGCGGGCGCACTGGGCTTGCCGTTCGTGTCGAACTACCACGTCACGCCCGGCACCGTGCTCGACTCCGCCGCGTCCTACCGCGAGTCGTTCGTGCCCTCCGCGCGGCTGGACCGGCCGTACCTCGTGGTGTCGGCGGACGTGCTCGTCGCCGACGACGACGCCACCGCGCGGGAGCTCGCCAAGCCGTTCGCCGGATGGGTGCACGACATCCGCTACGGCGACGGCGCCCAGCCGTACCTGACCCCGGCCGAAGCGGACCGGCGCACCTGGACGGCCCCTGAGCGCGCCGTCGTCGCCGACCGGTTGCAGACCCGCATCGTCGGTTCCCCGGACACCGCGGTGGAACGCCTGGAGGTGCTGCGCCGGGTCACCGGGGCCGACGAGCTGCTGATCACCACCATCACCCACGACCACCAGGACCGCCTCCGCTCGTTCGAACTGCTGGCGAAGGCCTGGGCCGCCGCCGGGCACTGAAACGCCTCGGAGCACCCGCCCGCGCACCACCCCGCCGAGTTCCCGCTTGACCGTGACCTGGGGGCACGGTTTTTCATTGCCGGAGGAACTCGACGGCTCGGTCCCGAGCCCGAAGCACGAGGGGGAACCGGTGGGGTGGAGCACGCGCCAGGTGGCGGAGCTCGCCGGCACGACGCTGAAGACGGTCCGGCACTACCACAAGATCGGGCTGCTGAACGAGCCCGAGCGAGCGGCGAACGGGTACAAGCAGTACGGGGTCACGCACCTCATCCGGCTCTTGCGGATCCGCAGGCTCGTCGACCTGGGGGTGCCGCTGTCCGACATCGCGGCGGTGGAGGAAGCGGGGGAGAACGCGGAGCAGACGCTGCGCGCGCTCGACGCGGAGCTCGCCGCCAGCATCGACCGCCAGCAGCGGATGCGGCAGGAGCTCGCCGTGCTCCTCGAACACCGGACCTCCGGCGAAGTGCCGACGGGTTTCGACGCGTTCGCCCGCGAGATGAGCGACGCCGACCGGTCCTTCCTGCTGATCTGCGCCCAGATCCTCGGGCCGGCGGAGATGGCGGCGTTGCAAGAGCTGCACGCGGCTCCGCGCACCCCGGTCGACGAGGAGTTCGACGCGCTGCCCGCGGACGCGAGCGACGAGGCTCGCCAGCAGCTCGCGGAACGCTTCGCGCCGGAGGTCATCCAGCAGCTCGCTGACCACCCGTCGTTGCAGAACCCGGTGGCGAGGGTGAAGGGCGGCGAGGCGCTGGCGTCATCGGCCGTGGGGCGCGGACTGGTCGAGCTCTACAACCCGGCCCAGGTCGACGTGCTGATCCGCCTGCACGCGCTCATCGAGGACCACCGGGGCTGACCGGGTGCTCTAACCCCGGTGCGTCGCCGCCTCGCCGAGGGCGGGCAGCACGTGCTCGATCAGGTAGGGCAGCGCGAGCACGCCCGGTTCGCGCAGCGCGAACCAGTCGGCGCCGTCGACCGGCAGGTAGCCGCCGTCGCGGACGGCGCGCAGGGTGCCGAACACAGGAGCGGATTCGAGCGCCGGTCGCAGCGCCGGGCTCGGGTAGGCGGTGATGAGCACGTCGGTGTCCACCTGCGCCAGGTTCTCGGCGCTGACCTGCGCGGAGAAACCCTCGCCCGGCAGGTTCGCCGCCGCGGGCGACAGGCGCAGGCCGAACTCGGTGAGCGTGCGGACCGTGACGTCCCGCGCCGAGCGGATCACGCCGAGACCACCGGGACCGTGCGCGAGGGTGACCGCGAACTCGGCGCCCGCCAGCTGCGGATGAGCCGCGCGGACCCGGTGCTCGGTCTCGGCGACGAGCCGATCGGCCGCGGCGGACTCGCCCAGCGCCCGGCCCACTTGGCGGGTCGTGACCTGCCACGGCTCCTCGTCGGGCGCGTTCTCGAACGCGGTGGTCGGCGCGAGCGCGGACAGCGCCGGGTACTCGCGGTCGATGTAGTAGTCGCTGCCCGCGAGGATCAGGTCCGGGTGCAGTTCGGCGATGGCCTCGGTGGAGTAGCCGCCGTCGGTGGGCCGCAACGTCACCGGATGCCAGTCGGGGCGCCGCTGCCACGGCGGGACCTCCTCCGACAGCGGCAGCCCGACCCCGACGGGCCGCACTCCCAAGGCGAGCGCGGCATCGACGTCGGCCGGCCCCAGCGCGACGACGCGCGCCGGATGCGGCGGTGCGAAAGCGGTCCCCAGCCGATGCGGCACCGCCGTCCCCACCCCCTCCGGCGGAGCAGGCACCGCGGAACACCCGGCGACCAGCCCCAGCAGCACGACGAGCAAAGCCGTCCTCTTCACCGCGCACCTCCGGCGAGCAGTTCGAGCAACTCGTCCTTGATCGCCGGTCGAGAGGCCGCGACCAGGGTGAACGTCGCCTCGCGCACCAACCGCTGCCCGTGGGCACCGGCGAGCAGCGCGGAACTACCGGCCGCCGTCACGAGCGCCCCGGCCGCGCGCAGCGCGAGATCGGCCGCGGCGGCACGGGCCGGGGCGATGTCCGCGCCCGCCGCGAACGCCGCGTTGAGCTCCTCGCGCGCGTCGTCGCGCCACGCCTCCAGCCGCTCGGCGACGCGGGGCCGTCCCGCTTCGGCGATGAGGCGTGCGCAGCGGCCGGTCAACCCGAGCGGGAGCGAGCCGTTGAGCCAGGAACCGCGTGCCTGCGCGGACAGCACGTCGGCGTGCGGGAGCACGCCGAGCACCCGCTCGGCGGGAAGGAAGAAGTCCTCGAACCACAGCCGCACCGTGGAAGTCGCCTGCGCCGCGACGAGTTCGAGCGGTTCGACGCGGATCCCGGTGTCCGGTCGGGCATCGACGAGCCCGTTGACGACGAGGTCGTCTTGGCGCGCCGACAGCTGCAGCACGTCCACCAGCCCCCACCCGCTGACGAACGGTGCCTCACCGTCGAGCCGGTAGCCGCCGTCGACGGGCGTCGCGTGCAGCCGCGGCGGCTGCGGGACCGCTCCCGCGAACGACACGCCCCCGCGCACCGCTCCCCGCACGACGTCCGCGAAATAGCGTTCTCGCAGCTCGGCGCGATCGGTGGTGGCGATCCCGTGCACCACCCCGTGGTGCTGCGCCCACACGAACGCCGTCGTCAGGCAGCCCCCGGCGAGCGCCTCGAAGACCCGCGCGGAGTCGACGAGGCCCAGGCCGGGACCACCGTGCTCCGGTGGCGCGGTGAGCCCGTAGAAGCCCTCCTGCGCCAGCAGGTCGAAATGGCTGCGCGGCACCTCGCCTGCGGCGTCGACCGCGGATGCGGCGGGGAACAGCACCTCGTCGGCCAGGGCCTGCGCACGCTCAATGGTGACCACGCCGCGAGGCTACCTCCGGCAGATCGCGACGGAGGTCGTTTCAGTCATCGAGCCCACCGAGGTCCAACACCTCCACGTGCCCCGTCTTGTCGCGCCGCAGCACCGGGATGTCGCCAATCCGGTCGCCGGAGTCGCCGTCCAGCATGAAACGTCCGCTGGCTCCGGACACCAGGTTCGTCGGATGGTTGAGCAGGAACAGGTTGTCGTGCACTCCGCCGGGGGTGGGCACGGTACGAACGCCGCTCACCGAGTTCTTCGCGGCCGTGACGGCCGCGTAGGTGGCGTCGTGGCCCATCACGGTCCAATTGGACTCGCGGACGTTTCCGCCGAACCGCCTCTCCATCTCGCCGGTGAAGCGCAAGTACAGATCGCGGTGGAGATTGCGCTGGTCGCGGAGCGCGGTGGGGTCGGACACCGATGCGTAGAGAACTGCGGCCGATGCGTTCTCGTTCTTCGGCAGATCGGTCGATTCGGACCCGGTCACGACGGTGATCGGCCGGTCGCGTATGCAGCCGCGATTGCTGATCTGTTCCATGAACTTGGGAAGCAGGTTGCTGCGACCCGCGTACAGCACCGTGCGCGGAGCGTCCGCGCTGCACAACCGGGAGGCGATGGTCCCGAACTGCGTGTCGAGTCCGAATGCGTCCGATCCACCGCCGTAGGGAGCGGACATGCTCCCGGTTCTCGTCACGATCTCGGAGAACGTGTCTTCGAAGTTCTTTTGCAGGTCCGCGGTGTAGTAGTCGTTGCGGCTCTCGTCGTGGACGAGGATCGCCGTGGCGGCCGGATCGCCGAGGTGTTCGGCGACGGCTTCCAGTTCTTGGTGCAGACTCGGGGAAACGCGGGTGAGTCCTTTGATGGGCGGGCCGCTCTCCTCGGACGTGCTGTTGAACCTGTCGGCGCTGAGATAACCGACCATGGGGATGCCCGCCGCGGACAACTTGCGGGCGCCTTTCTCCGTTTCGGGAGAGCTGAGACCGAGTCCGGTGACGGCGACCAGGTTCTCCGGCTCGTCGACCATCTTGAGCAGCTCATCGGTGACCTGTTCGGAAGCGTGCTCGTCGCGTCCTTCGTTGGCGAGTGCCAAGCGGAACTTCAAGCCGGGTCCACCGGCGTTCGCCGACAGCTGGGCAATGTAGGCGCCCCGCAGGTAGTCGTTGATCTGCTCGATGGACAAGCTGGCGCCGGGTTCGGCGGTCATCGGCATCAGCACCGCCACGGTGACGACTTCGGGTTCCTGAGCGACGCGCTCGTTCTCCTGCCGGATCTTGTCCTCGACATCGGCCAGTTCAGAGGAGAACGGGAACGAGCCGTCGGTCACTCCGACGCACTCACCCTCGTCGCCCGCGTGCCACACGCCGGTGTCGCACCGCTGCACGAGCCCGACGACCACGACGACGCCGAGTGCGAGGGCGAGTACGGTCCCGAGCGCCAGCGAGACTCGTAAGAGCCATCGGGGGCGGGGTGGCGTTTCGAAGCTCACGCTGTTCCTTTCGTCCGGCGTCAATCGGTCAGTTCGGACCACCTGCGGTACTTCTCGGATTCGGCGCGCAGCGTCGCCAGACCGCTGTCGGCGAACGGCGCGATCTCGTCGAAGCAGGCGGCGATCTCCAGGTAGAGCGAGTGGCGCCTGCCGTCGCCCAGCGGGTCGGCGGCGATCCACAGCGCCGCCACCAGCCGAGCGACCGGGGCGAACGGGGCGCTGCCCGGTTTCGTCCAGTTCGCCAGCGAACGCACCAGGTCCAGCTGGGATTCGTCGTGATCGAGTCGATTGGGTGCCGCGGTGATTCGGGCGAGGATGTCCAGCCAGGTGGCCGGATCTGTGCTGTTCAGCAGGCTCGAGAGCCGGAGCGCCACGGACTCGAGTTCGCCCGCGGCGAGCGCGTGGTGGAACTCGCCCACTTCGTCGTCTTGCCTGACGCGATCATGGCTCAACCACGTGTGCACTTCCATCCAGTCGGCAGCGGTGTCCTCCGGGGCGCGGGCCGCGAGCTCCTGCAGCAGCAACCTGCGCAGCACCGGGGGCAGCACGTTGTTCACGCCGTCGTCGCCGGTCACCCACAGCTCCGGCGCGAACACCGACCGGCCGCCGCGCGCATTGACCAGCCCGCTGCTCGCCACGAGCCGTTCAGCTTCGTCCTGGGTTCGGGCGGCGGAGCAGGTGATGAGGTCGTTGAGGACCTCCTTGGGAATGCCCGCGAGGAGGGGCGCGGCGGGCCCGTACGCGGCGACGGCCGGATCCTGTTGCGCGGCGGCGATTTCCGGCGGGTGGAGCAGGTCGCGCAGGTCGATCGGATCGGTGCTGCGCACTTGGATCTCGTCCAGCACGTGGCGGGTCGCGCCCGGATGTCCGTGCGTGAAGCGGAAAACGGTTTCGCTGACGCGCCGCTTCTGGTTGCCCGCGTAGCGGCCGAGTTCGTCGACCATGTTGGCGATCTCGTCGAGCACGAGGTCGCGCAGCCGGATCGGGTACCACGGTTTGTGGCCCTGCTCGGCATAATCCGCGTAGTACGGCTCGTCGCGGGTCAGGTCGAACGCGTCGAGTTCGCGCATGGGCGCGGATTCGCCGGATGCGATCACCGCTCCGGAGCGCTTCCCGCGGCTCGTGGCCACCACCGTCAGCGGGTCGGCTCCGTCCGGGACGTGCGCGGCGTGCTGCCTGCGGGCCTGGACCAGCCCGTCCAGCAGCATCTTGGCGGCGGGCGAGTCGACGTTGTCCAGCAGCACCAAGCAGTTCAGCGGGCGCCGGGCGCCGCGGTTGCCGTGGTCGAAGTTCTCGCGCAGGTCGGCGAGGAACGCCGCCCACAGCAGTTCGCCCGCTTCGCTCGCGCTGTCGGCGCTGCCGGGTTCCCGCGCCCACCGGTTCAGCTCGACGAGCACGTCCAGGGAATTCCGGGCCAGGCCGCGATCCTGGTGCGCGAACCAGTCCTGGCCTTCGGTGAGCACCACTCTGCGGCCGCGCCGCCAGGACATGAGTCCGCGCCGGAGCAGGTCGGGGACGTGATGTCCGGCCGCGGTCCGATCCGTGCTCGGGTCCGGCGCCAACTCGGCCAGGAAGTTCAGCAGCTTGTCACTGCTGCGGTGCTCGGCGAGCGCGTGTTCCGCTTGCAGCCGCGCGAGGGCCGGATCGGTGTCGAGGTCCTGCTCGGCGACGATCTGCCCGGTGATGAAGCGGGGGAAGGCGATCCGGTCGTGCCCGGAGCCGTTCCGATTCAGCTCGTAGACGATCGCTGCGAGCGTGTCCCGGATCGAACCGAGCTCGTCGCAGTCGATGCGCGCATAAGGAACCTGCTGGTCGAGGCGTTGCTGGAGGGCGGCGAGGAAGGCGGTCTTGCCGCTGCCCCGCGGGCCGGTGAACAGCAGCACCGGTAGCGGCCTGCTCTGGGCGCGTCCGTCGTGGCGGGGGCGGTCGGCGAATTCCCGCACCAGGCGCATCGCGGGTTCCCGGCCGAAGAGGTATCCCTCTGCATCCGGTCTTTCCTCGGTAGCGCGCAGTGTCACGAAAAGTCCCCCGACTCATTCAGTTGAACCGCATTCCCCGTTGGCAGGCGACCCAACGTAGTCACACGTCAGCGAAGCGTCAACGAAATCCCGCCGAATTGCGGTATCGGCGAACCCGGTCGGGCGCCACCGGGAGATCAATCCGAGGACCGTCCATTGTGCTTGATCGACAGATCGCCGGTCCGGGCCGTGGAAGGAGGAAAACGCTGATCAACCACGGTTGCCGCGCAGGTCCTGCATCAGGTTCGAGGCACCCCCGCGTCCGCATTCGCCGTCGCTGGAAAGGGGAGCGCCGGTGCGGGAGAACCGTCCACGAAAGCACCACGATGCTCGACGCATCCCCGGAGCGGATGAATCGAACCGGTCGTCGAATGGCAGTCGATCCGGTCGGCTCGTACCGTCGGATTCGGCCGATCTGGGGGGAGCGGACATGATCGAAGGCGATGTGGAAACCGCCGTGCGCGCCGCGCGCAGCTGGATGTACACGCCCGGCACGAAACCGGAACTCGTCGACTCGGCCGCGCGCAACGGGGCCGACGCGGTGATCCTCGACCTCGACGAGTCGGTGCGGCCCGAGGACGAGGCGATCGCCCGCGGCATGGTCATCGACCACGTGACCACCGCGCGGCGCGAAGACCTGGTGACCGCGGTGCGGATCAACTCGGCGTCGACGGCCGCCGGGCTGGCAGACCTCACCGCGCTGATCTCCGCGAGCGTCGCGCCGGACGTGCTGGTGCTGCCGAAGATGGAGTCGGCGGGCGCGCTCGGCGTCATCGAGAACCTGCTGTTCGAAGCGAGCAGCAGGACGATGCTGGTCCCGCTGATCGAAACGGCGCGCGGACTCCGGGAGCTGCCGCGCATCCTCGCTTCGCAGCACCGGGTGGTGGCCGTGCTGGTCGGTGCCGCGGGCTTGGTCACGAGCCTCGGCGTGGCCGGGGACTGGGAGTCGCTGCGGTCCGTGCGCGGCTCCATCGTGCTCGCCGCCGACGCCGTGGACGTCGTCGCCATCGACGCGCCGTTCTTCGACTCCGGCGACCCGATCGGCTTGGCGGCGGAGACCCGCAGCGCCGCGAAGCTGGGCTTCTCGGCGAAGGCGGCGATCCACCCCGAGCAGGCCCGCGCGATCAACACCGCGTTCGCGCCGACGGAGGACCAGCTCACCTGGGCGCACCAGGTCATGTCGCTCTACGCCGCCGGGGGAGGGGAGCTGGCGGGCGAGGTGGTCGACGACGCGCTCGCCCACCGCGCCCGCCGCTACCTCCGCCGGAACCTGTCCGTCGACACCCTCAGCCCCGCGTAGGCCCCAGCGACTTCGACGCCCCCGAACGCACGAACGCACCGCCCTCCCTCGGAGGTCCGTGCAGGATGATCATTTGATCTTTGTCCTGCCAGCGGCGGAGCCGCTGAGGTTCCGCAGAGCGACCAGTTACCCGCGCGTCCCCGGCGTGCGCGATCGTGCCGTCGTCCGCCCGCGCCTCGTGTCCGGTGATCATGAGCGACCGTTGCGGGCCAGGACGGCGTGCTCGTACCCGAGCTGGTCGCCGAAGTACCGCGGGCCGATCTCCCCGCGCTCCACCGCTCGCTCCCTCCGCTCGCCCCGGCGGACGAGGCACGCCCACCAGTACCGCCGCGAATTCTCCGACCCCTGAACGACGACACCCGACGGACCGAAGTGAACGGACCGTTCGTCCAAGGGGATTGGACGAACGGTCCGTTCACTCGCTGATGCTTCGAGCGGGGGACCGCGTGCGCGCACCGCCAAGGCTTTGTGCGGATGGTTCGGATCGGGTGAGCGGACCGTTCGTCCAACGGGATTGGACGAACGGTCCGTTCACTCGAGGATGTTCGAACCGCCAGGCCGGTGACGGGTGGCCGGGATCGGGTGAACGGACCGTGTGCCCAACGGGATTGGACGAACGGTCCGTTCACTCGGTTCCGGTGGCCGAGGGGGTCACCAGGTGACGGGGAGGGACTTCACGCCGCCGGTGACGCGGTCGGAGCGGACGTCGAGGTCGTCGACGTCGACGGCCAGGCGCAGGTTCGGGTAGCGCTGGAACAGCTCGGTGAACACGACGCGGAGTTCGGTGCGGGCGAGGCTCGCGCCGATGCAGAAGTGCGCGCCGTGCCCGAAGGACAGGTGCACGTTCGGCTTGCGTTCCGGGTCGAACTCGGTCGGGTCGGTGAACGCGCCGGTGTCGCGGTTCGCCGCGCCCGTCGGGATGATCACCGCGTCGCCGGACGGGATGGTCTGCTCGCCGAAGGTGACGTCCTCGTGCGCGTAGCGCAGCAGCCCGAGCCCGCCGGGGTCGGCCAGCCGCAGGATCTCCTCGACCGTCTGCTGCGCGAGCCCTTCGGGGTCGGCGACGAAGGCGTCGCGCCGGTCCTGCTCGGTCAGCAGCATCAGCACGCCGAGGTCGATGCGGGTCACGGTCGTCTCGTGCCCGGCGAACAGCAGCCCGGAGGCGAGCCTGGTCATCTCGTCGTCGTCGAAGTCGGGGTCGTCGCGCTGCGCCTGGACGAGGTCGGTGACGACGTCCTCACCGGGGGAGCGGCGCTTCACCTCGGCGAGCCGGCCCATGTACGCGGCGAACTCGGCGCGCGCGGCGAGCGCGTCCCCGCCGGTGCCCATCCGGCTGATGCGGTCGGAGAGCTGGTGGAAGTACTCGCGGTCCTCGAACGGCACGCCGAGCAGTTCGCAGATCACCAGCACCGGCAACGGGAACGACAGGTGCTCGTGCAGGTCGACGACACCGTTCGGATCGGCCTCGTGAGCGGCTTCCAGCGAGGCGAGGCAGCCGGCGACGAGTTCGCGGACGTGCTCGGTGAGCAGCCGCATCCGCTTCGCGGAGAACGCCGGGGTGAGCAGCTTGCGCAGCCGGGTGTGCGCGGCCTTCTCGGTGTCGTAGCTGCCGGACGGCCCGTCGAGGATGCCCGCGTCGGACACTCGGGCGGCCTGCTCGGGGGCCGGGTGCGAGCGGCCGAAGCGCGGGTCGCCGAACACCGTGCGCGCCACCTCGAAGGAGGTGATCAGCCAGGCCGGGTCCCCGGCGGGCGTGCGCACCCGCGCGATCGGCGCCTGCTTGCGCAGCACGTCGTAGAGCGGAGCGGTCTCCAGCACGTTGGGCCGGTCGAACGGCAGTTGCGGCAGCTGTTCGGTGGTGGTCATCGGCGCTCCTTCTCCTGTGGTGGTGCGGAAATCGGTGGTGCGCCGGTGGCGCGGGCGTGGATGCCTGCGAGCCAGTCGAGCTCGGCGTGCACTCGGCGGGCGGCTTCGCGCAGCGCTTCCTGCCCCCATCCTTCGGAGCTGCCGCGTTCGAGCGCGATGAGCCGGTCGCGGCGTTGTTCGAGGGCGTGGCGGCGGGCGTCGAGCACGACCGCGCGCTCGTCGACGGTCAGCCAGTCGAAGTGGGCGAGCCGCGCCAGGAACTCCGGTTCGTCACCGGCGAGTTCGGCGGGCAGGTCGGCGAGCATGTCGTGCAGCAGTTCCCGGCCGACCTCGGTGATCGTGTAGACGTTGCGCGGCGGCCTGCCCTCCTGCGGTTCCGGGTTGCGCAGCACCGCCCCGGCCTCGGAGAACCGCCGCAGCGCCGGGTAGAGCGAGTTGTTCGACAGCGCGTAGCCGGTGCCCTCCTCCACGCGCTTGCGCAACTCGTAGCCGTGCGAGGACTGCTTCGCGAGGTTCGCCAGCAGCAGCACATCGATCCACACCTATGTCACGATAACCTAGGTCAGCGTGACCGTCGATGATGTGACGGGGACGACGGGCGGGCGAGGGTCGACCGCGGCGGTCGTACCTGGTGAGAGGCCGCGGGTGGCGCGAACGGGGGCGCGAGCAGCTCAGCGTTCGCGGCGGCGCGCGTTCGTCACCCGTCGGCGCGGCGGCGGACCATCTCGGTGATCCAGATCGGCGCGTAGGGCGAGGTGCAGTTCGGCGGCGTGGGGTAGTCCTTGAGGACTCCGAGCCGTTCGCCGATGCCGATCGCGCGGGCGCGGTGCTCGGGGTGGTGGATGCCGATGGCGGCGAGGCATTCGTTCATGGCCCACTGCAAGCGTTCCGGCGCCTCCTGCATGCGCTGCTCGATGAGGTCGAGGAGCTCGTCCAGGTCGAGCCCGGCGGGGGCCTTCGCCACTCGATCGCCGGTCAGCGCCCACCCGGCGCTCGCGACGACCGGGTCGGGGTCGGCGAACCAGGCGGCGCGGAGTTCGTCGGCGTGCGGGTTCTTCTTCACGACGTTGCTCAGCAGCCAGCCGTGCACCTTGGGCGTGCGGGCGTCGCGGAGCATCGCGTCGAGTTCGGCCGCGCCGTAGGACTTGGGGCGGCTGATCAGGATCGCGACGAGCCGGGCGGCTGTGTCGCCGGTCCTCCAGAGCTCGCCCGCGAGGTCGTGCTGCACCTTGAGGCGCTTGGCCACCGCGCGCAGCTTGGTGAGGTTGACGGCGTGGTCGTCCCCGTGGCGTTCGTTCACCGCGCGGGTCTTCGGGTCTTCCAAGGCCGCGAGTTCCGGCCAGGACGTCCTCGACGCTGGTGTTCGATTCGGAACCGGTCGCCACGACGCTCTCCTCTGCTCTCCTGCCCGTGCCCACCCCAGCGTACGTGCGGATTCGCGGGTCCCCGGCCGCCGTGATGGGGAGCGGTCCGGGTCGGTGGTGCTGAGTTCGGCGGTTCCGGACCGCGTGGCCGGTGGATGAGCCATTCGACGGCACCGTTCGGTGAGTCCGTCAGCGTGACCCGCGTGGGAGCCCGGCCGGGGTTGTCGGGGTGCACCCGGCCGGGCTCCGCAACGGCGGCCGGGCGGGCGGGGAGGAGCCGCACCCGGCCTGACCTCGCCACCGGCGAGGTCCCGGCCCGCGCCGGGCCGGGGGTGCGGGGCGGCGGGCCGAGTTCGTCGAGCCGTCGCGCGGAGAACTCGCGCGGGCTCAGGGAAGTTCTTTGGTATTGCGGGGAATTCCTATTCGCTGGTCTAGAATTCTGTGTCCAGGCGGGATTCCCGTGGTGCGCTGTTCCTAGCGGCGTGCAGTGCGGAGTTGCACGAGTCGCAGGACGGCGCCCGGACCCATTCCTCCTCGGTGATCTCCTCGGCCAGCGAAACCTCCACCCCGCACATGGAAGTGGCTTTCGGGCGGCCGTTCCACCGTGGACCGCGGAAAGCGTGCCGAACCCCGTCCCCGGCCGGGCGCCAGAAGTGCCGCCCGCTCACGCCGCCCACCGGAACCTCCGGCACGACGACCGGTGCTGCGGCCGAACGCAGGCCGTTGCGAGGAGAGCAGCGCACCCGCCGCACACCTCCCGATCCGCCTCACCGTCCGGAAAACCCGCGCGCCGCAGGTGGACCGGGCCGTAGACGTAGGTTCCGCACAACGCGGCCAACGCCCCGCCGCCGGCCCGCCGCACCGCGTGCCAGCGCGTGTCCACCGGTCCGCGCGAGGCCGCCCACACCGAGACCGTCGCCGTGATGGCGTGATCTTCTCGGGGGCGACGACTTCCGAAGTGGAATTCTCTCATTGCGATTTCACCGCCGTACCGGGAATTTCCAGCTGTGGCGTTCTGGGGGTTCATCGGAATGCTCCTTCGGGTTCTCGTTCCGGCACTCGGCTTCCGGGGCTGTCGGGGTGGAGTGGCATCATCATCGGAGAGGCGGTCAGCGCGTTGCTGATGTTCGAAAACGATGCACCGGCAGGGGATTCGCCGACAACGGCGTGCTCTTAACCGCATCGGGTGATCAGGTAGGTGCACTCGCGGCCATTGATGATGGCGCGGGTACGACGACACGGAGCGCGGATGGCGAGAACTCCGAAGAATCACGCCTTGGGGAAGGCGCTGCGGCAGGCGCGCGAAGAGCACGGGCTGACGTTGCGCGCGTTCGCGAAGCGGCTGGAACGAGATCCGGGAGTGCTCTCGCGGTGGGAGACCGGTGACCGCACTCCTCGGCCCGAGCAGGTGGCCCAAGCGCTGACCTCGCTCGGGATCAACGGCGAGCGGTACGAGGAGGTGGTGGCGCTCGCGCACGGTGCCGACGACCCGAACTGGGTCGCGACGACACTTCCCGCGCAACGGCAGCAGCTGGAAGCGCTGATCGACTTGGAGCGGCGAGCGACGAAGATCATCGAGGTATCGCCGCTGATGATTCCAGGGCTGCTGCAAACGAGTGACTACATCGGCGCGGTGATGAAAGGGGGTGGCGTACCTGAATCCGAGCTCGCTGCGCGAACTTCCCGCCGGATCAGTCGCAGGGAATCGGTGATCGGGCACCAGCCCGCAGAGCTCGTCGCGTTCATCGGCGAGGCAGCCTTGCACCAGGTGATCGGCGATCGGTCCGTCCTGCGTGCGCAGCTGCGTTTCCTGGATCAGGTCGCGGCTAAGCCGAACATCGAGCTCCGCGTCGTTCCGCTCGCCAGCGGATGGCATCCAGGGCTGGAAGGTCTCTTTCTCCTCATCCGGTCCGAGCTGGGAGAGGTCGTCCATTTGGAGAATCGCAAGTCTGGGCTCTTCCTGCACGAGCAGGCGGATGTGAAGATCTACCGAGAAGCCGTCGGCATGGTCGAGAGCGTGTCGAGGAACGCGCAAAAGTCTCGATCCATCATCGCCGACCTCGCCAGGAGGATGGAGGAGCGCCGATGAGCGCGGAACGTACCTGGATCAAGTCGAGCCGCAGTCAGAACACGGCGACGTGCGTCGAGGTGACGACGACGTTCGACGAGATCCGCGACTCGAAGGACCCGAACGGCCCCACCCTCGAAGCCGCCGTCGCACCGCTGGTGCGCGCGATCAAGGCCGGTCGCTTCGGGAGCTAGCGCGCGCTCGGGATTTCTGCGGGAGGTGCTGATGAAGTTGGTGCTGAGCTCGTGGTTCCTGCCTCCGGGCATCCGCCCGGTAGCGCTGCCCGGCACCTCCCACCCCGTCCGCGCGGGGATCGTCTTGAACGCGCTCGATGCGGACGGAGTCGCGCGTTCCCGCGTGCACGACCGCGAAAGGCGCACGTTCGAGGAGTTCGGGTACTCGTGCGACGAGCTCGACCTCCGCGACCACTTCGCCGGGTGCGAGGAACTGCCGCGGCGCTTGGCCGGACTCGACCTCGTCTGGGTCGTGGGCGGCAACGCTTTCGTCCTGGCCCGCGCCATGACGCAGGCAGGATTCCGCGACGCCCTCGCCGCGCAGTTCCCCCGGCGCGAGTTCACCTACGGCGGTTACTCGGCGGGTGCTTGCGTCGCCGGACCGGACCTCCGGGGCATCGACCTCATGGACGACCCGGCGGTCCTGCCTGACGGGTACTCGTCGACCGCCGCGCCCGAGTGCCTCGGCCTGGTGCCCTATCGGATCGTCCCGCACTGGCGCTCCGGCCACCCCGAATCGGACAGCGCGGAGAACGCCGCCGCTCACCTGGCCGAGCACGGATCGGCGCACCGATGCCTCCGGGACGGGGAGGCGGTCAACGTCCACGACATCACCGGCCCGGCCGCCTGACTTCCCGGCTCCCGGCGAGCGGTGAACCGCTGGTCACAGCGCACCGCTGATTCCCGGCTTACCGTGATCTTGGGCGACGCGTGGGAGCGCCGCCGCTGATCTCGGACGGAGAGCGGCGCGCGCCGGTGGGCCGCGCCGGAGAGGCGAGGCGTCATGCGTGCGGTCAGGTACCACGAGTACGGCGGCGTGGAGGAATTGGTGGTCGAGCAGGCGCCCGAACCGCATCCGGGAGCCGGTGAAATCCGCATCCGCGTCGCGGCGGCCGGCGTCAACCCGGTCGACTGGAAGGTGCGTTCCGGCGCTGCCCGCGACTTCCTGACCGTCGAGCTGCCCGCGATCCCGGGGCGCGACGCCGCCGGAGTGGTCGACGAGATCGGCACCGGCGTGTCGGGCGTGAACGTCGGTGACCGCGTGTTCGGGCTCGGTGGCGTCACCGGTGCGTCGGCGGAATCGGCCGTGCTGTCCGCTTGGGCCGCCGCCCCCGACACCTGGGACGACGCGCAGGCCGCGAGCGCGGGCCTGGCGTCGGTGACCGCGATCGGCGGGCTGAACCCGCTCGGCCCGCTCGAAGGGCGGACGCTGCTCGTGGAAGGCGGGGCCGGTGGGGTGGGCAGCGCGGCGATCGAGATCGCGATCGCCCGCGGCGCGACCGTGATCGCCACGGCCGGCGAACGCAACCACGCCTACCTAGCGTCGCTCGGCGCGGTCCCCACGACGTACGGTCCCGGCCTCGCCGAGCGCGTCGGAGCCCTCGCGCCGGGCGGTGTCGACGCCGCGCTGGACACCGCGGCCTCCGGTTCGCTCGCCGACCTCGTCGCGATCGTGGGAGACCCCGCGCGCGTCTCCACGGTCGCCGACCAGGCCGGTGCGGCGCGCCTGGGCGCGCACCAGGCCAACGCGGAGAACAACCCCGCGTACCTGGCGGAGGCGGCGGAGCTCGGCGCGCAAGGCCGCTACACGCCCCAGGTGGAGCGGACCTTCTCGCTCGACGAACTCGCCGAGGCGCACTCGTACGTCGAGCGCGGGCACACCCGGGGCAAAGTAGCGATCCTGTTGTGATCCGGCCTCGCACGCTCGCCGTCGCACTCGGCCTGCGCGGTGCTCCGGTCGACGAGAACGCCGGTCGGGAAAAGAGATCGTTCCCGCCGCGCCGGTAATCTCGCCGCATGCGCACGGATTCGCCGCTCGTCGGACGCGATGAGGAGCTCCGCCTGCTCGGGCGGCTGACGTCGGCCGCGGCCGACGGGCGCGGCGGTGCGCTGGTGCTGCGCGGGGAGCCGGGCATCGGCAAGAGCGCGCTGCTCGACCACGTCCGCCGGGCGAGCGGCTTCCTGGTCGTCGCGGCCTCCGGGGTCGAGTTCGAATCGGAGCTGCCCTTCGCCGGGCTGCACCAGCTGTGCCTGCCGCTGCTCGGTCGGGCCGCCGAGACGCCGGAGGCGCTGCGCGACGCGTTCGGTTCGACGGGCGCCCCGGACGTGTTCCGGGTCGGGCTGGCGGTGCTGGAGCTGATCGACGTGGCCGCGCGGGAACGGCCGGTGCTGTGCGTGATCGACGACGCCCACTGGCTGGACCACGCCTCGGCGAAGGTGCTGGCGTTCGTCGCGCGGCGGATCGCCGAGGAACCGGTGGCGATGGTGTTCGCGGCGCGGGACGGGTTCGACGAACTCCCCGGGCTGGAGCTCGGCGGCCTGCCCGAAACGCAGGCGCGCCGGTTGTTGCGCGCCACGCTCGACGAGCAGGTGCGGGACCGCATCCTCGCCGAGGCGCGCGGGAACCCGTTGGCACTGCTGGAGTTGCCGGAGGAGAGCGGCGAGCCGCCGGTGGCGTCGTCGGTGCCGCACCGGATCGAGCGGTCCTTCCGCGCCAGGTTCGCGGAACTGCCCGCGACCGCTCGGACGCTGCTGGTCGTCGCCGCGGCCGAACCGGCCGGAGATCCCGCGCTGGTCTGGGCCGCCGCAGGCGAACTCGGCATCGACGGTGCGACGGCCGCGACGGCGGAGGCATCCGGTCTGGCCGAGTTCGGCACGCGGATCCGGTTCTGCCACCCGCTCGCTCGATCCGCCGTCTTGCGCGCCGCCGACGCCGAACAGCGCCACGCCGCGCACCGGTCGCTCGCCGCCGCCACCGACCCGGTCGCCGATCCGGACCGCCGCGCGTGGCACCGCGGCCAGTCCGGCACCGGGCCCGACGAGGAGGTGGCGGCGGAACTGGAATCGGCCGCCTCCCGCGCCGGCGCGCGCGGCGGTGTCGCGGCGGCCGCCGCCGTCCTGGAACGCGCGGCGGCGCTGTCGCTGGACCCGGTGCACCGCACCGATCGCACGTTCGCGGCCGCGCGGGCGCGGCTCGCGGCGGGAGGGGTCGACGCGGCGACAGACCTGCTCGCGACCGTGGACACCGGCGGGCTCGACGAGCGGCGGCGAGCCGAAGCGGACCTGCTGCGCGGCCGGATCGCGTTCGCCTCGGGCGGCGACGGACCCGCGTTCATGCTCCGCGCCGCCCTGCGACTGTCCGAAGTGGACCCGGCGCTGTCGCGGGAGCACCACCTGGACGCGCTGGAGATGGCGCTGGTCGTCGGCCGGGCCTCCGGGGTGCTCGACGCGGTGCTGAACGGCGCCGCGCCCGCACCGGGACCGCCCGACGTCCTCGACGCGTTGGTGGCGCTGGAGACGCGCGGCCACCTGGCGGCAGGCCCCTTGCTGCGCGCCGCCGTCGCCGACGACACCGCGATCGCCGCCCGCCCCGCGCTGGCCGCCATGCTCGCGGCCGAGCTCTGGGACCTGGACGCGCACGCCGACGTCACCGGCCGGATCGTGCGGTCCGGCCGCGCCTCCGGATCGCCGATGGTGGTGCGGCTCGGCCTCGCCCAGACCGCGTCCGGTGCCGTGCTCGCCGGTGACTTCGCCACCGCCGCGTCGGCGATCGCTGAGGAAGAGGCCATCGCCGACGCCGCAGGGGAAGCGCCGCTGCGATATCCGCGTCTGCACCTGGCCGCGATGCGCGGGGACCACGAGGAACTGGCGAGGCTCGGCACCGAGGGGGACGGCGGCGGACAGCTCGCCGCCAACCTGCACTGGGCCACCGCGCTGCTGCACAACGGCCGCGCCGACTACCGGGCGGCGCTGCCCGCCGCCGAGGAGGCGACGGCGCCCGGTGACCTGTTCCTCGCCGGGGTCGCGCTGCCCGAACTGGTCGAAGCCGCCTCCCGGTGCGGCGCGCGCGCCGCCGCCGAAACCGCGGCCGGCGCGCTCGCCGAACGCACCCGGGCCGGTGGCTCGCCGTGGGGCCTCGGCGTGGCCGCCTGCGCCCGCGCGCTGATCAGCGACGACGAGGACGACTACCGGGAAGCCCTCGACCACCTCGACGCCTCCCCGGCGGCCCCGTACCGGGCGAGAACCCGGCTGCTGTACGGGGAATCGCTGCGCAGGCGCCACCGCGGGCTCGACGCCCGCGAACATCTCCGCGCCGCGCACCGGGAACTCACCGACCTCGGGATGACCGCGTTCGCCGACCGCGCGGCCGTCGAGCTGCGCGCGGCCGGAGGACGGATCACCGAACGCCCCGCACCCGCCGCCGACGAGCTCACGTTCCAGGAACGGCACATCGCGCGGCACGTGGCCACGGGCGCGACGACGAAGGAGGTCGCGGAACGGCTGTTCCTCAGCCCACGCACGGTCGACGCCCACCTGCGCAACATCTTCCGCAAGCTCGGCGTCACCTCCCGCCGCCGGTTGCGCGACCTGCCCGACTTCACGCCCTGACCTACCCGCCGTGCGGACCGGGGGCGGCGCTGCCGCGGTATTCGCCGAGGCCGGAGACGAGCGCGGCGATGTCCGGCATGCCCTCGTACCGCCGCCGGTGCAGCTGCGCGATCTTCCCGGCGAGCCCGGGATCCGGGTCGTCGGTGATGTCGAACGACGCGAACCGGTCCACCAGCGGCAATCCGACGCGATCGGTGTTGAGGTGCGCCGGGTGCACCAGGTACTCCTGGTAGCCGTCCAGATCCGCCAGCACGAAGACGGCGCCGAAGTCGTAGTCGCCGCCGTGGTCCGGGCCGACGACGAAGGCCCGCACGGCCGGAATCGCCCGGCCTTGTTCGCGCAGGCTCTCCAGCGCCTCCTCGACCCGCTCCGGTGCCGCGTCGGCCCTGAAGGTGAACCGGTTTCCGTGGTAGATCATCGTGTTTCCCTCTCGTTTCGGTGCCACGTCGTTGCGGTGAGAGCGGCCACGGCCAGCGCCGCGCCGGTCCAGGTGAAGGCGCCGGAGATCCCGGCCACCTCGATGAGCGGTTGCGCCGCCAGCGGCGACAGGAACTGGCCGAGGAAGATCCCGGTGACGAGCCCGCTGAGCACCCGCCCGCGCCTGGCGGGCGTCGCCAGTTCCGCGAGCCGCAGGTTCAGGTCGGGCACCACGAGCCCGACTCCGACGCCGCCGACGAGCAGGCCGAACACGATCGGCACGGCGGAACCGGCCGTGCCGATCACCACCCAGCCCAGCCCGAGCAGAGCGATGCTGCCCGCCGTGAGCACTCGCGGGGCCAGCCCGGCGCGCAACGCCGGGAACGCGAGCGCGCCCACGGCGCCGGTCAGCGTGCTGCACGCGACGACGGCACCCGTGACCGCCGGGCCGAGGTGGAACCCGGCCAGCAGGAACGGCAGCTGCGTCGGCGCCATGTAGAACACGAGCGTCGCCACCAGCGCCAACAGGTAGATCCCGCCGATGCGCCGGCCGTTCCGCTCCCGCCCGGCGGCGGGAGGGGCCGAGCTGCGCCGGGTCCCCTCGATCGTCCGCCACGCCAACGGCAGCACCAGCGCACCGGCGGCGTAGAGCCAGAACGGCAGTCGCCATTCCACCGCCGACAGCACCCCGGCCAGCGGCAGGAAGACGACGCCGCCGAGGCTCGCGGCGGCCTGTTGCCTCCCGAGGAACGCGGCGCGCCGCCGCCCGTCGAACCAGTCGGTGATCAGCGCGCTGATCGCGGTCATGAGGCCGCCGACCGCGACCCCGAGCAGCATCCGCGTCACCAACAGCAGTCCCAAACCCGTCGCGAAATAGCCCGCCGTGCCCGCCACCGCGTACAACGCCAGCGCACCGACCAGCAGCGGACGGCGGCCGAGCCGGTCGGCGACCGCGCCGGACAGCGGCGCGCTGATCGCGATCGCCAGCGACGTGATCGTCAACGCCAGCCGCACCAGCACGTCGGCGCCCGCGAAGGCGCCGGCCATCGCGGGCAGGCTCGGTGCGATCAGCGCCGCCGACATGATCGTCAACCCGGCGGCGCCCAGCACCGTCACCTGCGCCGCCCGCGTCGGCGTCCCCCGAACCGTCGTTGTGCTCACGACGTCGACCCTGGCAGCGGCACCGTAGGAAGCGCGTCGGCGAAAACCACCTACGTGGAACGCGGCGGGCGACTAGGCGAACCGCTCACCGGGTACAGCGAGATGATCAGTCGTGGTGGCGCGGGTTCTCGCGGTCTTGGACCCGCTACGCGCCGTCCGGGGCGTCGCGGAGGCGGGCTCGGGTGCGTTCGGCGGTGGGGTCGGTGAAGTCGGCGAGCAGGTCCGTCGCCTCACGTCGGCACCGGTCGGCTTCGGCGGTGTCGCCGGTGCCGTCGAGGGCGGTGCTGAGGTGGGCCAGCGCCAGGGCCAGCTGCCACCGGTCGTCCAGTTCGCGGAAGGTGTTCGCCGCCAAGCGGTGGAATCCGGCGGCCTCCTCGGCCCGGTCCAGCTCCGAGTAGACCGTTCCGGTGACGTCGAGCGCTTCGGCTTCCCTGGCGCGGTCGGACAACCGGCGTTGCATGGAAGCCGAGCGCTGGAAGGAGATCAACGCCTCCGACGGCCGTCCGAGGTCGACCTGCACCCGTCCGAGTTCGAGCGACCAGTACGCCTCCCACGCGCGGTTCTCGTGCGCGTGGGCGATCGCCAGCGCCTCCTCGACGTAGCGGTGCGCGTCCTCGGGGCGTCCGAGTCCCCGGTGGGCGTGGCTGAGACCGCGCAGCGCGTCGCCCCGGCCACCGGGAGTGCCGAGCCGGGTGTAGCGCTCCACGGCGTCCCGCAGCAGGCTCGCGGCCTCCTCGAAGCGCTCCAGTCCCAAGTGGACGTTGGCGGTGTTGTTCGACGACACCGCGATCCAGTACTCGTCGCCGACCTCGACGGCGAGCCGGTGGGTCTGCTCGAACATGATCAGCGCCCGGTGCAGTTCGTGGCCCCGCAGGTGCGCCATGCCCACGGCGTTGGTGGAGGCCAGTTCGCCCCGCCGATCCCCGAGCTCGCGGCGGATGTCGAGCGCCGCGCTCTGGAAGCGGATTCCCTCCGCGCGCCTCGAGAACTGCGTGTGCGCCTTGCCCAAGCTCTCCAGCATGTCGGCCTCGGCGTGCCTGTCGCCGGAGGAACGGGCGGCGCCCAGGCCGATGGTGCTGGTCGCGAACCAGTCGTCGAACTGGTTGCGGCTCGCGTAGATCCCGCGCAGCAGCGCGGGAAGCAGCCACGCGAGCTCGGGGAGGTCCGCTTCGTCGGCGGCCCGCGTGGCGGCGACGAGGTTCATCCGCTCGCGCTCGTACCACTGCACGGCCTCCTCCGGCGTCGCGAAGTCCTGGGAGCCGGAACCGCCGATCGGCGGGCGCCGGTGCGCGGGAGCGAGCACCCGCACCGCCTGGTCGGCGCACCCCGCGTACCAGCGCACCGACCGGTCGAGCGCGGCTCGGGCGGTCTCGACGGATTCCTCGGTGCGGGCCTGGTCGGTGGCGTAGGCGCGCAGCAGGTCGTGGAACTCGTAGCGGTCCGGCCGCCGCTGCTCCAGCAGGTGCGCGCCCACCAGGTCGTCCAACAGCCGGCGCACGCGCACCACTGGCAGGTCGGCCAGCGCGGCGGCGGCGGCCGAGCCGAAATCACGACCGGGATGCAGCCCGAGCAGCCGGAACAAGCGGCTCGCGTCCTTCGACAACGCGCGGTAGGACCAGGCGAACACGGAACGGACCGCGTCCGCATCGTCGTCGTCGCCCGCGGTGAGCGCGTCCCACAGCGCGGATTCGTCCCGCAGTTCCTCGATGAGGTCGCCCAGCGGCACGCTCGGCCTGCTGATCGCGCGTTCCGCCGCGATGCGCAGCGCCAGCGGGAGGCGCGCGCACAGCCGGGCCAGCTCGTCGAGCTCCGCACCGTCGTCGGGACCCCGATGGCCCTCGGACAGGCTCCGCAGCAGCCGCACGGCCTCCTGTTCGGGCAGGACGCCGAGCGTCACCCTGCGGGCGCCGTCGCGCGCGACGAGCCCGGAAAGCCTGCTTCGGCTGGTGATCAGGGTGAGGCACTCGCCGCTGCCGGGCAGCAGCGGCCGGACCTGCCCGACGGTCGCCGCGTTGTCGAGCACGATCAGCATCCGGCGCCCGGCCAGTTCCGAGCGGTACAGCGCCGCGCGCGATTCGAGGTCGCCCGGAATCCGATCACCGGGCACGCCCAACGCGCGCAGGAAGCGATCCAGCGCCTGATCGGGCGTGACGAGCGGCCCCGGATCGTAGCCGTGCAGGTTGACGTACAGCTGCCCGCCCGGGAAGCGCGGCGCCATGCGGTGCGCCCAGTGCACGGCCAGCGACGTCTTGCCCACCCCGGCGGTGCCGACCACCACGCACGGAGCCATCGCGCCCTCGTCCGGCAGCAGCAGGTCGAGCTGTTCGAGCTCGCCGTGCCGGTTGACGAAACCCGGCACGTCGGCCGGGAGCTGCCGGACGACGCCGTCGTCACCGCGCGCGGTGCGGTGGAAGTGGATGCCACCGCTGACGCTCCCGGCCTGGATCACTTCCCGCGCGCTGCCGGAGAGCTCGTTCCTGGATTCGTCGCCGTCCCGCGTCGGCATGTCACCCATCTCGGTTTCGCCGTCAGGCGGTGGGAGTCGTGCACTCCGCGGGCCGCAACCCCGCCACTTCCCGGTCGAAGTAAGCGTCGATCGGCTCGCCTGCCCGGTGCAGCCGGTCGATGAAGTTCGCCCAGCGCTGGGCGGTCCGCTCGTCGACGTACCGGACCGCACCTTCGGCGACGCCGTCGGAGTCGTAGCGGACCTCGTAGACGGTGTCCGGACCGATCACGAAGATCTCCGGCAGCGCGACATCGCGCTCGTGCGCTTCCAGCGCGCCCGCGTCGACGATGCTGACCGACGCTCCGCACTGATGGCGGGTGAGCAACGAGTTCAGCTCCCAGACGAGGTAGGAGCTGAGCGGCTCCTCCACCACTCGGACCCGGCGCACGAAGAACCCGTGTGCGGAGACGCGGTCGAAGTATTCCTGGAGCGCCGGCCGCCGCTGTTCGAGCAACCGCAGCGACAGCTCCCAATTCCCGTCGTGGAACGCATTCCAGCTGGCGCTTTCCGGCTGCCGGAAGGTCTGCGCGCGTTCGAATTTCCACGCTCCGGTGTTCCGGGGCCTCCAGAAGCGCTCGTTGAAGTCGTCGGCGTATTCATCGAGCGTCAACCTGTCCCCGGAGGCAATTCGGCCGGGAGCGCCGGTCAGGTCAGCCATGGGGTATGTCCCCCTTCGCGGACTTGAGCATGATTCCGGGAATCACGACGAGTCGTTCGTCGGATCCCACGCTCACCCCGTCGGGCAGCGTGGCCGTGTAGCTGGCCGTGAGATCACGACCGATCACGGCGATGTCGCCGTTGTCGAGCTCCCAGATGTCCGGGCAGGTCAGTTCGTTGTCGCTGGCGCCGAGTTCGAGCGCTGACTTGCCCAGGCGTCTCCGGAAGGTCGCTGACGGGTCTGCTTCCCAAGGTCGTGGCATGGCAATCCCTCCGCCCATCGGCGCGCCAACGGGAGAAGTCGCGAAAATCCCAGACCTCGTGGGTAATTTCCCACAAGGAATCGATTCGCTGGAACATTCCCGTTGTTCGCGGTGCTGCTCACCTTGCGGAAGATCAGTGTAATTGCGAGCGCGACTTGCTCGGTCTCGCCGTCTGAGTGTCTCACTCGAACGGGCGATGGAAAATGGACTGATCGATGGCTCGAACATGCGCGAATGCGGGTTTTGCTTCGATGATTTCGAAAGTGAGAATCGATTCGGGGCGGATTGGCAAATCCGGTGATCCGCGAATAAGCCAAGTGGAATACGCATAGCGCAGGTGAGGATAACGTCCCGCATCCTGTTGTTCGAGCGGCGAAGCGAGATCGTTACCGCTTTCGCGCGACCTCCGCCGTTCGGCGCAATCGGAGAAGCGCGAAAGGCGCCTGCCGAATGCGCCGCAATGCGGCGGCGCCCCGGAGGTGTGGGGTCCGGGGCGCCGGTCGTCGTGGCGGGGTGCGGGTCAGGCGAGTTCGGCGAGGACCTTCGACACGATCGAGCCCCGGGCCAAGCCGTAGCGCTCGTGCAGGGTCGGCAGGGCGCCGGCGTCGAGGAACCGGTCCGGCAGTGCGATCGGCACGACGCGCTGCTGCTCGCCCACCTTGGCCATTTCCGCGGCCAGGGTCTCGAAGAGGCCGCCGACGACGGTGTGGTTCTCCAGCGTCACCACGAGGCGGTCCCCGCGGGTCTCGCGCAGCACGGTCTCCGCGTCGAACGGCTTGATGGTGGGGCTGTGCACGACCGAGACGTCCACGCCGTGCTCGGCGAGGTCCTGCGCGGCCTGCAATGCGCGCATCGTCATCAGGCCGCTGGAGACGAACACGACGTCGGTGCCGCCGCGCAGCACGGAAGCCTTGCCCAGCCGGAACTCGTAGTCGTACTCGTCGAGCACCGTCGGCACCTTGCCGCGCAGCAGCCGCAGGTACGTCGGGCCGTCGGCGGCCGCGAGCTGCGGCACGGCCTGCTCGATGTCCACCGAGTCGCAGGGGTCGACGATCGTCAGGTTCGGCATTCCGCGGAAGATCGCGATGTCCTCCGTCGCCTGGTGGCTCGGTCCGTAACCCGTGGTGAGCCCGGGGAGTCCGCCGATGATGTTGACGTTGAGGTTCGGTTCGGCGATGTCCAGGCACAGGAAGTCGTAGGCCCGCCGCGCCGCGAACACGCTGTAGGTGGAGGCGAACGGCACCAGGCCGACCTCGGCCATGCCCGCCGCGGCGCCGAACAGCAGCTGCTCGGCCATGCCCATCTGGAAGAAGCGGTCGGGGTGCGCTTCGGCGAACACGTGCATGTCGGTGTACTTGCCGAGGTCGGCGGTGAGGCCGACGATCCGCTGGTCCTGCTCGGCCAGCGCCGCCAGCGCGTGCCCGAACGGCGCGGAGCTCGTCGGCTGGCCGGGGTCGGCGAAGGACGCGATCATCGCCGAGGTCGTCAGGCGCTTCTTGGTGGGGGTGCTCATGCGCTCGCTCCTTCGAAACCGGCGGTGAGCTGGTCGCGGCACTGCTGCCACTCGTGCTCGTCGATCCGCATGAAGTGGGCCTTCTCGCGGGTCTCCAGCAGCGGAACACCGCGGCCGATCTTGGTGTCGCAGAGGATCACCGACGGCGTGCCGTGTGGTTCGGCCTGCTCGGCGGCGGCGTCGAAGGCGGCCAGCAGCGCTTCCACGTCGTTGCCGTCGACGCGCTGGGTGAACCAGCCGCACGCGGCCCACTTCTCCTCGGCGGGTTCGATGCTGAGGACCGACTCCGTCCTGCCGTCGGCCTGCAACGCGTTCATGTCGACCATCGCGGTCAGCCCGCCGAGCCCGTGGTGCTTCGCGCCCATCGCCGCCTCCCAGGTGGAGCCCTCGTCGAGCTCCCCGTCGGAGAGGAAGTTGAAGACCCGCGAGGACGACGACCGCAGCCGCAACCCCAGCGCCATCCCGACGGCGACGGTGAGCCCGTGGCCGAGCGAGCCGCCGGAGATCTCCATGCCGGGCGTGTAGGAGGCCATGCCGGACATCGGCAGCCGCGAGCCGTCCGAGCCGTAGGTGTCGAGTTCGTCGACGGGGACGATCCCGGCCTCCGCCAGCGCCGCGTACAGCGCGATGGCGTAGTGGCCGGTGGACAGCAGGAACCGGTCCCGCTGCTCCCAGTGCGGATCCTCCGGCTTCAGCCGCAGCTGGTCCACGTAGGTCACCGCGAGCATGTCGGCGACGCCGAGCGCCTGGCCGACGTAGCCCTGGCCCTGCACCTCGCCCATGTCGAGCATGTGGTGGCGCATCCGGTACGCGGCTTCGCGCACCCGATCCGCCCGCGCGGCGAGGTCGAGCCCTTCCGTGCGTGACGCGCTCACAGCGGTCATGTTCACTCCTTACTTGTCTTCGAGCTCGTTCTGCTTGGTGGGGCGGGTGGCGGAACCTCAGCGGCCTTCTCGCTGCGGGATCGATTTCTTATGTAGGCCCCTACACGGCGAAATCGCTGTCCTCGCGAGAAGGCCGCTGAGAACCCGCCGCGCTGCCGGTTGCATGCGTGGTCACTGCTCAGCGGCTTCGCCGCTGACAAGACAGAGATCACGATCAACCCGCGCGACCGACTCAGGCCGGAACGCGGTCCGGCTCGGTGAGCTTCGCGGGCGCGGTCTCGGCGGTGAACGCGGCGGCGACGGTGGAGATCACGCCCAGCAGCACGAACAGCAGCGCGGGCCCGATCCAGCCCATACCGCCGTAGAGCGCGGTCGCCAGGAACGGCAGCAGTCCCGCCACCATCGACGCGCCGTTGTAGCCGAGCGAAATCCCCGAGGAACGGACGTCGCGGGGGAACTGCTCGGAGAACCACGACGACTCCACCGCGAAGATCGGGTCGTGGCTCAGCAGCAGCCCAAGCGACACCGCGACCACCACGGCGATGCCCGCGCCGGTGTTGACCAGCAGGAACATCGGGACGCCGAAGGCGATGGTGAACACCGCACCCAGCAGGAACACCGGCTTGCGCCCGATCCGGTCCGACAGCGCGCCGAACAGCAGGTGGCTCAGCAGTCCCAGCGCGGAACCGACGATGGTGCCGATCAGCACGTTCTGCTTGTCCGTCAGCCCGGCGAGCACCACGTAGGAGAGCATGAAGCTGGTGGTGATGTAGTAGCCGCCGGTCTCCGCCAGCCGCAGCGCCACGATCTTGAGGATGGCCCGCCAGTCGCGGCGCAGCACCTCCAGCGCCGGGGCCTTGTGGATCTCGCCGCGGTCCTTCATCGCGGTGAAGTCCGGCGACTCGGAGACCTTCATCCGGATGAACATGCCCGCGCCGACCATCACGATCGACAGCAGGAACGGCACCCGCCACACCCAGTCGCCCTCGAACACGGCCTCCGAAGCCAGGAACGCGCCGTTGGCCAGCAGCAGCCCGGCGGGGATACCGATCTGCGGGACCGCGCCGAACAAGCCCCGCTTGCGTGCGGGCGCGTGCTCCACCGACATCAGCACCGCGCCGCCCCATTCGGCGCCGAACCCGATGCCCTGCACGATGCGCAGCAGGATCAGCAGCACCGGAGCCAGCAGCCCGGCCTGCGCGTAGGTGGGCAGCACGCCGATCAGCACCGTGCCCAAGCCCATGATCGCCAGCGACCACATCAGCACCGTCTTGCGTCCCAGCTGGTCGCCGTAGTGCCCGGCGAGGTATCCGCCCAGCGGGCGGAAGAAGAAGCCCACGGCGAGCGTGGCGAACGAGGCCAGCACGCCCAGGAGTTCGTTGCCGGTGTGGAAGAACACCGACCCGAAGTACGCCGCGGAAGCGGTGCCGTAGATGAAGAAGTCGTAGCTCTCGACCGCGGTGCCGATCATCGACGCGACCGACACCTTCGTCGGGTCGTCGCGCCGGGCGGCGGTGGGCGCAGCGGACATGTCTGCTCCTTTGCAGCGACCGCCGGGGCCGGATGACCGGGCGGCGGGATTCCCGCGATGTGCGGGGAGGTTCGGTCAGGCGGAGGTGTAGGTCTCGATCACCCGGGAGTCGTCGCGGGCGCCCAATCCGGCGTCGGCGGCGCGTTCGTAGCGCTCCCGCGCGAGGTCCAGCAGCGGGGTGTCGGCATCGGCCTGGCGGGCGGCGTCGGCGACGAGGTTGCTGTCCTTGACGAAGATGCCGATGGTGCTGGTGACCTCGACGTCGGTGCCCTGCACCATGCGCGGCCCCCGGTCGGAGAGCATCCACGACCCGGCCGCGCCGCCCTCGACCAGCGACAGCACCTGCTCGCGGTCCAGTCCGAGCTCACCGGCCAGCGACAGCGCTTCGGCCGCGGCGACGATGTGCACCGAGCACAGGTGCTGGTTCACCACCTTGATCGACTGGCCGTCGCCGACCCGCTCGCCGACTTCGCGCACCGAGCCGAAGCAGTCCAGCACCGGGCGCGCGAACTCCACTGTGGACCGGTTCCCGGCGGCGAACAGGGTGAGCTCACCGGTGCGGGCCCGCGCGACGCCGCCGGTGACCGGCACGTCCAGCACCAGCGCTCCGGCCGCCGTGAGGCGGGCGCCCTGCTCGCGGACCGCGTCGGGGCCGACGGTGCTCATCACGATCCAGCGCTGCCCGTCCAGGTCGGCGCGGGTGAGCGCTTCGTCGACGAGCGCGGCGAGCTGGTCGGGAGTGGCGACCATGACCACGACGAACTCCGCGCGGGGAGCCTCCGCCATCGACGCGACCGCCGGAATCCCTTGCGCCGCGGCCCATTCCCGTGCGCTCGGCGTCGGATCCACCGCCGTGGTCGTGCGGCCCGCGGCGACCAGCCTGCTCGCCATGTGCCTGCCGATGGCGCCGATTCCCACGAACACCACGTCGGGTTCGCCCATGAGTCAACCTCCTGCTCCGGCCCGTTTCCGGGCAGCACGCGTCAGCGCCCGGTCGTGCGGGCGCGCATTCCTGGAGTTCCGGTCCCGGCGGTCGGCCGGGGTGGGTGCGGTCAGGCCTCGCCGGTCAGCGAGGACCACACCTCGAAGTGGTGGCGCATCGCCGAGCGAGCGCCTTCGCCGTCGCGGTTCTCGACGGCGTCGACGATTCCGTAGTGGACGGTGTCGATGACGCGGTTCTCGCCCGGCCGCAGCGGTTCCCGCTCGACGGCGATGCGGCGGCGGTCCACGACCTCGTCGCGCAGCACGTGGCTGAGCCCGTCGTGCAGCAACGTGAAGATCGGGTTGTTCACCACGGTGCACAGGTGGCGGTGGAAGTCCAGGTCCGCTTCCAGCGCGCGTTCGTCCTCACCTGCCGCGCTGGCGCGCACCATCTCGTCCACCAGCCCGCGCAGCACGTCCACGTCGTCGGCCGTCGCCAGGCGGGCGGCGGCCTCCGTCATCGAGATCTCCAGCATCTCGCGCGCCGAGCGGAACTGGCCGCCGCCGAGCTGGCCCAGCTCGCTGGAGAGGTCGAAGTACAGCTGGATGAAGCTCGAGTCCGGCACGCCCAGGTAGGAACCCCGGCCTTGGGTGCGGGTCAGGAAGCCCAGCATCTCCAGCATCGACAGCTGCTCGCGCAGCGTGCCGCGGCTGATGTCGAGGGAGGCGACCAGTTCCCGTTCCGTGGGCAGGCGCAGCAGGTCCGTGCCCGGCTCCGGCGTCGCCTGTTCGGCCAGGCTGCGCACCAGGAACGACAGATCCACACCCACGGAATCCTCCTTTGGTAAAACCAATGTGGCGTACGTTAAGCGGCGGCTACCGAGGTGTCAACGCTTTGGTTAGACCTTTGCCGCGTTTCCTTGGCTTGCGGACGTGGGCGGGGCGGACTGAAGAGGCTTCGCCGGAGGCCGATGCTGTGACGTGACGCACAATGGGTTGAGCATGCCGTTGGGGCACGGGTTGTTCTGCTCCGTGCGGCGACCGATCCGATCGGTCGGCCAGGCGGCACGACGGAGGGGACCGGATGTACGACACCATCATCATCGGCGCCGGATCGGCGGGGGCCGCGCTCGCGGCCCGGCTGACCGAGGACGAGCAGCGGCGGGTGCTGGTGCTGGAAGCGGGCCCGGACTACCGCTCCGCCGAGACGCCGCCGGAGATCCAGGGCGTCGAACCGGGCAAGCACCGCCTCGTCGAACAGCTGGCGCACTCCCACACCTTCCCGCGGCTGCAGGCGTCGAGGTCCGCCGTGCAGGAACCGGCGAGCTACCCGCGCGGGCGCGGCGTCGGCGGGAGCTCCGCCGTGAACGGGCTGTTCGCGATCCGGCCCACCGTGGAGGACCTCGACGGCTGGGCGGCGAACGGCTGCACCGGGTGGAGCCACCGCGAGGTGCTACCGCTGCTGCGGAAGCTGGAGGACGACCAGGACTTCGGCACCGAGGCCCACCACGGCGCCGACGGCCCGATCCCGGTGCTGCGGCCGCGTCGCGAGGACTTCGCCACCGTCGACTCCGCCCTGGATCAGGTCACCGAACGCATGGGGCACCCGTGGGCGCCCGACCACAACGCGCCCGGCGCGACCGGGGTGTCGCCCTACGCCTACAACGGCAGCGGCGGGCGCCGGGTCTCCACCAACGACGCCTACCTGGAACCGGCCCGCGAACGGCCCGGCCTGCACGTCGTGGGCGGCGCGCTGGTCGACCGGATCCTGATCGGCGGCGGGCGCGCGACGGGGGTGCGGGCGATCGTCGACGGCGAGGTCACCGAGTTCCACGCCGACGAGGTCGTGGTCTCGGCCGGCGCGGTGCACTCCCCGGCGATCCTGCAGCGCTCCGGGATCGGTCCGGCCGCGGAGCTGCGTGAACTGGGCATCGAGCCCGTGGTGGACTTGCCCGTGGGGCGCGGGTTGCAGGACCACGCGGCGATGATGCTGGTCCTCGGCCTGCACGAACCGCCGGACTACCGCGGACTGCCGGCGCGCGGGCAGCTGTTCCTGCGCTTCACCACCGGAGTCGGGGAGGACGTCAACGACGGTGTGATCGCGACTCCGGGCGCGCTGGGCGAGGGAATCCCGGTCGCCGGGATCGTCGGCTGGAACAACCGGGCGAGCTCGACCGGCCGGGTGCGGCTGACCTCCACGGACCCGTCGATCGACCCGGCGGTGGAGCTGAACCTGCTCGCCGATTCCGTGGACCTGCGCCGGTTCCGCGTCGTCGTCGACGAGCTGCGCGAGATCGCCGCCCAGCCGGAACTGCAGAAGATCTCCGCCGGGATGGGGCTGGGCACGGCCATGGTCCCGCCGGAGACGGCCATGTCCGCCGCGGAGTTCGCCGAGTTCGCCCTGGCCAACGTCATCGACACCGCGCACGCCTCCGGCACCTGCCGGATGGGCGCGCCGGGAGAACCGGACGTCGTGGTGGACCCGGACGGCCGGGTGCAGGGCGTCGAAGGGCTGCGGGTGGCCGACGCGAGCGTGTTCCCGTGGGTGCCGCGCGCCAACCCGCACCTGACCGCCGTGCTCGTCGGGGAGAAGATCGCCGCCGCGATGCGGGGCTGATCAGGCCGGGCGGAGGGCGTCGCGGGTGAGCTCGGCGGGGGAGGCGTGGCCGGTGAGCCCGAGGGTGAGGTCGAGCTCGGCGAGCACGTTCGCCGCGACCGCGCGCACGCCCTCCGCCCCGGCCAGCGCCAGTCCGTAGAGGTACGGGCGGCCCAGGCAGACCGCGTCCGCGCCCAGGGCCAGCGCCTTGACGACGTCGGCGCCGGACCGGATGCCGCTGTCGAACAGCACGGTGAGCTCGCCGTCGACCACCGGCGCGATCTCGGCCAGCGCGTCGAGCGCCGCGACGGAACCGTCGACCTGGCGACCGCCGTGGTTGGACACGACGATCCCGTCCACCCCGGCGTCCACCGCCCGGCGCGCGTCGTCGGGGTGCAGCACGCCCTTGAGCAGGATCGGCAGCGATGTGCGTTCCCGCAGCGTCGCCAGGTCCGACCAGTTCAGCGACGGCCGGGAGTAGGTGTCGAGGAACGTCTGCACCGCCGCGCGCGGCTCCGGGGAGCGCAGGTTGCGCAGCAGCGAACCGGGGTACCGGCGGCTCATCGACAGCAGCGCCCGGATCGCGGCGACCGTGACGCGCACGTCGGAGGCCTCGTCCGCGCCGCGCGCGACCCGCTCGCGCACCATCTCGCGGAACCGGGGGTCGGAGGTGTACTGGGCGATGCCCTGGCCGCGCGCGAACGGCAGCGATCCCAGGTTGAGGTCCTGCGGGCGCCACCCCAGCAGCGTCGTGTCCAGCGTGACCACGATCGCGTCGGCCCCGCAGTGCTGCGCGCGGGACAGCAGGCTGTCCACCAGCTCCTCGTCGGTGCTCCAGTACAGCTGGAACCAGCGCGGCGACTCGCCCATCGCGGCGGCGCACTCCTCCATCGGGACGCAGCCCTGGCTGGAGAACACGTACGGCAGGCCGAGCTCCGCAGCGGCCTTCGCGACGGCCAGGTCCGCCTCGGGGTGGATCAGCTCGGCGGCGCCCACGGGCGCGAACAGCACCGGCGCCGGGATGCGGCGGTCGAACAGCTCCACGCTCAAGTCCCGCCGGGACACGTCCCGCAACATGCGCGGCACGATCGACCAGCGGTCGAACGCGGCCCGGTTCGCCCGCATCGTCGCGCCGTCGCCCGCGCCACCGGCCACGTAGGCCCAGCCCCGCGCCGAGGACTTCCGCCGCGCGCGGCGCTCCAGGGTGCGGAAATCGGTGGGCACCGCGGGTTTCCGCCCGGACACGCCGTCCCGGTAGATCGCGGACTGCCGGTCGCGGCCGATTCCGGCGGCGGGTTCGTCGGGCATGCGAAGTTCCTGTTCGTGGTCGGCTGCGTCCGATCATCTCCGGCGGCGCGCGCCGAGTCCATACCGGACGTTCAGCCGCGGTTCCGGCGGTAGCCCGCGTTGATGACCTCGGTGAGGCGTCCGAGTTCGGTGGCCAGGTGCAGGCGTTCTTCCGGGGTGAACACCGCGTAGCCGCGGGCCTGCGCCCGGCGCTGCTGGGCGCGGAGTCGTTGCAGCGCCCGGGTTCCCGCGTCGGTGAGGGTGATCAGCACCCGGCGCTCGTCCTCGGGGCTGCGGCGGCGGGACACGAGCCCTTTGCCTTCGAGCTGCTGGAGCATCCGGGTCGCGGTCGGCAGCGTGACCCCGGCGGCCGCGGCCAGGTCGCCCACCGGAAGTTCCGCGCCGGTCGCCAGCGGCAGCACCATCGCGAGCTGGGCCAGCGAGAGCCCGCCCACCTCGGCGGCGTGCGCGGCGCGGGCGCGGCGCATGGCCAGGAACAGGGCGTCGGTCGCCTGCGCGAGCTCGTCGACGCCCGTGTCGTCGGCGGGCTCCTCGGGCTCGGGGCGCTGGTGGCTGCCGGTCATGGGTGCTACCTTACCAATTGGTTAGCAAGCTAATTAATAGGAGCGATCATGGCCTCGGCTCGGCGCATCGACGTCCACCACCACGTGGTTCCGCCCGCGTACCGGGAGCGGCTGCGACGCGACGGCGTCGATGCCGGAGGACGCGGCACGCCGGACTGGAGCCCGCAGGCCTCGCTGGACCTGATGGGCCGCAACGACATCGAGACCGCGATCCTGTCCGTGACCACGCCGGGCGTCGAACCGTGGCCGGGGCAGGACGGCCGAGCGATGGCGCGCACCGTCAACGAGTATTGCGCCGAGCTCGCCGCCGAGCACCCGGGCCGGTTCGGCTTCTGGGCGACGCTGACGCTGCCCGACGTGGACGGCGCGCTCGCCGAGGCCGCCTACGCGCTCGACGAGCTGGGCGCCGACGGCGTGGTGCTGCTGGCCAACAGCGGCGGCACCTACCTGGGCGACCCGGCCTTCGAGCCGCTGATGGCCGAGCTGGGCAGGCGGGGCGCGGTCGTGTTCGTGCACCCTTCGGCGTTGCCCGCCGAGCCGGTGCCCGGCATCCCGCCGTTCGCGGCGGACTTCCTGCTCGACACCGTGCGGGCCGCGACGAACCTGGTGGCCGGCGGCACCGTGCACCGCCATCCCGGCCTGAAGGTCGTCCTGTCCCACGCGGGCGGTTTCCTGCCGTACGCGGCGGAGCGCATCGCCGCCTGCCTGGAGATGGCGGGCGGTGAGCGCGGCACTGCGGAACTGCTGGGCGACCTGCGCCGGTTCTACTTCGACACCGCGCTGTCGGCTTCGCCGTACTCGCTGCCCGGTCTCACGGCGTTCGCCGACCCGGAGCGCATCCTGTTCGGCAGCGATTTCCCTTACGCGCCAGCGGAAATCGCCACCTTCATGACGGAGCGCCTGGACGCGGCGCCGGGGATCGACCACGCCGCGATCGACCGGACCAACGCCGCCCGCCTGCTGCCTCGCCGGGGCTGAGCGTCCGGCCAGGTCGGTCCACAGTGGATCGACCTCGACGCGGCTGGCCCGGCGGAGCGGTGATCACTATCGTTGCTCGTCGATGCCGCAGGTGCTGCGGTGACGGCGCGCGGAAGCAGGTGAGGGTTCAGTGGATCTCGGACTGACCGGCAAGGTCGCGGTCGTGCCCGGTGCGACCTCCGGGTTGGGCGCGGCGGTCGTGCGCGGGCTGGCGGCCGAAGGCGCGCACGTCGCGTTCGGCGGGCGCCGCGGGGAACTCGCGGCGCAGCAGGCCGCCGAGCTGCCGTCCGCGGTGGGCATCGGAGTGGACATCACCGAACCGGACGGCCCGCGCTCGCTGATCGACGCCGCCGCCGTGTTCGGGCCGGTGGACGTGCTGGTGCTCAACGGCGGCGGCCCCGCGCCCGGCACCGCCGCCGAGATGAGCGCCGAAGCCGCGCAGGACGCGGTGCGACTGCTGCTGTCCGCGCACATCCGCCTGGTCGAAGCGGTCCTGCCGGGCATGCGCGAACGCGGCTGGGGCCGGATCGTCGCGATCGGTTCCAGCGGCGTCCAGCAGCCGATCAACGGGCTCGCCGCCTCCAACGTGGGTCGCGGCGCGCTCGCCGGGTACTTGAAGACCCTCGCCGGTGAGGTCGCCGCCGACGGGGTCACCGCGAACATGGTGCTGCCCGGCCGGATCGAGACGGAGCGGCTCAACTCGCTCAACGCCGCCATGGCCGAGCGGCGCGGCGTCGCCGCCGACGAGGTGCGCGACGCGTCCCGCGCGGACATCCCGGCGGGCCGGTTCGGCACTCCCGAGGAGTACGCGGCGGCGGTCGTGTTCCTGGCGAGCGCCCAGGCGTCCTACATCACCGGTGAACAGCTCCGCTGCGACGGCGGCCTGATCCGCGCGCACTAGTGGCGCGCGGGTGGTGGTGGCTGAGCCGGACCTGGTCGCGCTTCCAGCGCTCACAGCACCAAGCCCGCCTCAGCCACCGCCGACGAGGCGGCTACCCGCTCACCGGGCACGGCAGGTCCTGAGGTAGCTCAGGAACGACGCCTGCAGGCCGGTCACGTGCGTTTCGCGCATGATCGCGCTGGTGACGGCTTCGCCGCGCGCGGTGAGGCGGTGCAGGACGGTGGCCGTGTTCTTCGACATGGCCTGGTAGATCGCCATGTCGCCGAGCAGCTCCTGCTCGTTGAGGGTCACGTGGAGCCGCGCGGCTCGCTGCCCGTCGCCGAGCTCCTGGAGCCGGGCGAAGATCCGGCTGTCCGCGCCGGCCACGCCGGGGCTGCCCGCTCCGATGCTCTCGAAGAGCGGGCAACCGGTGAGCCAGGTGTAGAGGCCGAACAGGCCGCCGTAGGAGTAGCCGAAGAGCCCGTGGCCGCTGGTGGCGGTGCCGTAGTCGCATTCGATCCGCGGGTGCAGTTCCGCGGTGAGGAAGTTCAGGAACGCGTCGGCGTGGGTGTCGCGCAGTTCGGCGAGGTAGGCGTCGGTTTCCTCGCGCGTCCTCGAACCCGCTCGGAATCCCGCTTCCGCGGCGTCGACGAGCTCCGCGGCGATGGGCTCGCCGGGTGGCACGAGGTCCCTGTTGCGCAGCCGATCCCAGTGCTGCGCGTCTTCGCCCGCATAGCCGACGCTGACCTGGATGTAGGGCTGGATCCGCTGCATCGGATCGGCCTGGGCCACGATGAGCGGTGCCGTCATGCCCACGGCCCAGTTGCCGTCGAGCACGTACAGGGCCGGCGCTCGCGTCGTGGCGGGGTCGTAGCCCGGTGGCGTGGTGACCCACACGCCGTAGTCGTGCCCGCCGCCGGAGCGCATCTCGAAGTAGTCGGTGTCGGCGAGGCAGCCGTGCCACATGGTGCTCATCGGGGGTCCTTCACAGCATGTCCGGTTCGGACGGTCGGTACGGCATGGGCGGGGGAGGTGGAGAGTTTCGGATCGTCGTTGCGGAGCACGAGGGAAAGCTCAGGTGAACGTGGGCGTCGGTCAGGCGAAGCCGATGCGCTCGCCGGAGGTGTCGAGCCGGGATGTGCGCCCGTCCTCGACGTCGGCGGGCACGCGACCCGCCCCGTCGATGACCGCCGCACCGGTGATCTGCAGAACCTCACGAGTCATGTCCTCCTCCGTCGGTGAGCCGACTGCGACCATGGTTCGAGCACCACGGCACCGGCTTTCTTTTCCAATGGATAAACTGCGGGAGTGACCCTGTCAAGCACGGAACGCACCGGTGACGCACGCGAGCGCCTCCTGGCGCGGCTCCTCGACGCCTTCGCGGAGGCCCTTCCCGCGCCGGAGGTGTCGCTCCGCGAGATCGCCGCCCGCGCCGGGACCAGCCACGCCCTCCTGCGGTACCACTTCGGTTCCCTGCCGGGCGTGCTCGCGGCCATGCTCGACGCGCAGCGCTCCCGTGACAACGCGGCGCTCGTGCAAACCGCCGAGCAAGGCACCTTCGACGACCTCGTCGTGGCGATCTGGCGGACCTACACCGGTCCGGAGCAGCTGTCGCGCGTTCGCGGCTTCTTCCACGTCGCAGGCCTGGCCGCGCACGACCCGGAGAACTTCCGCGAGTTCATCGACTCGCTCGACGATCTGACCAAGATCCTGGCCGCGCTCGCGGAACGCGAGGGGCTCGATGCCGAGGAAGCGCTGCTGACGGCCTCCGTCACCATCGCGGCGATTCGCGGCCTGCTCCTGCAGGAGGTCCTCGCTCCGGCGATCCGCTCGGAGGACGCGGTCACCTCGATCCTGCGCCTGAGCAAGGGGCGATCCGTTCCGCGGTCACATCCGGGGTGACGCGGCACCTGACGGCGGTGCTCGCCGCGCGGCGAGCCGAGCGGCGTAGCGCGAGCCGCTGCGCACCGTCGCGTTACCGGTTCACCGGCGCAGGCCCCGGGCGGAGGTCGCGCGGTTCGCGTGGCGCAGCGCGGCGAGCGGATCGGCGTAGAGGAAGTCCAGCGACACGGCCGCCGCCGCCTGCTGCTGGATCCCGTTCCCGGCGGCGGTGACCTGGAATTCCCGTTGCGGTACCGCGGAGTTCTCCGCCGCGGACCGCGCCACCTCGCGCGGCGTCCCGGAGAACTCGGTGAACGCCTGGCCGCCGAGGATGATCCGATCCGGGTTGATCACGTCGGCGACCTGCCCGATGCAGCGCCCCAGCACGCGGGCCCGCTCGCGCAGCAGCGCCAGCGCCGACCCGTCGCCGGCCTCGCCCCGAGCGGCCAGTTCCGCGGTGGACCCGACGGGCAGGCCTACGGTTCGGGCGGCCTCGACGACTCCGGTGTCGCTCACGGCGTCGTCGAGCCTGCCGGTGCGGCGCGGATCGAGCAGTTCCGTCGGCCCCGCGGGCAGGTGCCCGATGCCGCCCGGCCCGGTGCGGGGGTTGTGCACGGCGCCGTCGATGGTCAGCGCGACGCCGATCGTCTCGCGGGCGTAGCAGTACAACGTGCTGCCGTGCGGCTCGTGGGGCGGTCCGAACGACAGCTCCGCCGCCGCCATCGATTCCACGTGCGGCGCCACGGAGATCGGCAGCCCGAGCCGCGCGCCGATCAGCTCGCCGACCGGAGCCTCGCGCCAGCCCAGCCGCGAGTGCTCCACCCGCCCGTGCTCGTCCACCCGCCCGCCGAGCGCGACCCCGGCCCACAACGGTCGCCTGCCCGGCCAGCGCGCCAGGAAGCGCCGAGCGCGATCCCCGACGGCGGCGAGCACGTCGGGCGCGTCGTCGCCGGAGGTGCTCGTCCGGATGCCGCCCAGCACCCGGCCGTGCAGGTCGTGGGTGGTGATGGTGGTGGTGCGGTAGCCGATGTGGATCCCGACGGTCAGGTGCGGCTCCCGGCGCAGCTCGAACGGCAACCGCGGACGTCCGACCGCGCCGGAGGGAGCGAGATCGGCCCGCTCGCGCAGCAGCCCGGCCTCGACGAGGGCCACCACGTGCCGGTTGACGGTGGGCAGGCTCAACCCCGTCCGGGCCGCGGCGGCGTCGCGGAAGATCGGGCCCTCGCGGCGGGCGACCCGCAGCACCGCGGCGGCCGGCGTGTCCGCGATGCGCAGACCTGGCGCTACGACGGGGACATCAGCGGTGCGGGCAGGTGCGACGGCGTGCAGGGCTGCGGTCATGGGTCCTCGCAACGTGCGGGGACGGCACCACGAGCGCGAGCGGATCGGGCCGGGGTGCCGTGCGGTCGGCGGAGTTCGTCAGGAGAGCGGCGACGAACCGCGACAGAGGACCCGGACCAGCGGCAGGCGGCAACCGAGCGCGACGGTCACGTACGTGACGGTCGGCAGGACGGTCGGATCGCTGGGCACGGCCGAAAACTACCGTGCCAGGACGGGTTTTGACGAACCGTGTGACGCACCTCGCCGACCGCTCCGGTGGTGGCCGCACCGGTGCCGAGAGCCCGGCGAGGACGGGCTGCGAGCCCCGGAACTCCGCTCCGAACTGGGAAAAGACCGCCAGCAGCCACGTGCCGAGGCGCGCTGCGGAGCGAACCGCCGCGCACGCCGGCGCGGGTTCCGGCCGGGTCGTCGTCCTGGAATGTGGGAGCGGGCGACGCGGGACCCGCCGCTCAGAAGTAGCCGTTGACCGGCAGCGGCGTCGAGTTGATGAACACGTCGCCGACCGCGGCGGCCTTGTACGACGTCGGGTTGTGCAGGGTGAGGGTGCGGATGTTGCGCCAGTGCCGGTCCAGGTTCCGGGACCGGGAGGCCGCCGACGCCCCGCCCACTTCGAACAGGGCGTTCGCCGCGCGCAGCCCGACCTCGTCCACGTGCACCTTCACCTTCGACGCCGCCAGCGACGCCGCGGTGAACAGCGCCGGATCGGGCTCGCCGAGCCGTTCGGAGCGGTAGGCGGCGTCGATCTCGTCGGCGGCGGCGAGCACCGCGGCCTCGGCGACGTAGGCGGCGCTGGTGATGCGCCCGACCTCGGCGTGCAGGATCGGATCGTCGGCCGGTGAGGCGGTCGGGGCGTGCTGGAACGAGCGGGTGCGCCCGCGGACCAGCCGCGCGGCGTCCTCGGCCGCGTTGCGCAGGATGCCGGCGATGATCGCCTGGAGGTAGAGCTGGAGCAGCGCGACATCGTTCGCGCCGCGCGCCGAACCGTCGTTCACGCGCACGTCGAGCACCTCGTGCTCCTCGACGACGACGTCCTCGAAGGTGGTGGTGCCGGTTCCGGTGCGGGTCTGACCGATGCCGTCCCAGTCGTCGACCACGGTCACGCCCGCCCGGTCGATCGGCACCAGGACCGCCGCGACGGTGTTCAGGTCGAGCTGCGCCGACACCCCGATCCAATCGGAGAACAGGGTGCCGGTGCTGTAGAACTTCTCGCCGTTGAGCCGGAAACCGTCGCCGGCGCGGGTGAGCCCGGTCGCGAAGGAGAGCGTTCCGGCGGCTCGGTCGCCGCGTTCGCTGCTGGCGTTGCCGAACAGCTTGCCCGCGCGGATCTCCGCCACCCAGTGCTGGCGCTGCGGCCCGGGCGGCAGCGCCCGCAGGATCTCGTTGACCTGCCAGAAGTGCGCGCGCAGGATGTGCGCGACGTTCGGGTCGGCTTCGGCGAGGTCGATCACCAGCGACAGCAGCGCGCGCACGGAGACGCCGGGGCCACCGTCGGCCGCGGGCAAGGTGATCGCGCCGAGCCGGGCCTGGCGGATCCAGTCGATCTGCTCGTGCGCGTTGAGGTCGTGCGCCGCGCGGTGCTCGGCTCCGGCGGCGATCTTCGCCACCAGCGCGGAGAACTCCGCCGATCCGGGCAGCACCGGGTCGACGTGCGGGGCGATCGGGGTTTCGATGCTCACTGCTGCTCCTCGGGGGTGCTCGGATGTCCGGCGGTTCGGTGGCGGGAACCCCGGCTCCACCGCCGTCGGGCCGGGGACGGGACGACGCCCCGAGAACTCACGGAGGGGGCGTCCCTGCGGGGTGAACTCCGGAATCACACCGTGACCGCCTCCACGATCGTGATCACGTTTTCCCTGGTGTCCGGCAACTTCGCGAGAAATCGAACGGGCACGGGTGAAGATCTGAATCCGGGATCGTGCACCGGACGTGAAGCCCGGTCAGGAGAACGCGCCGCGGTAGGCGGCGGCGGGGTGGTGGTCGTCGAGGAGGTCGGCACCGGTGAGCTTGCGGCGGGTCGTGCCGGGGCGGTACTCCCGTTGCGCCAGCCCGCGTTCCTGCAGCACCGGCGTCACGTGCTCGATGAATTCCAGGTAGCTGCCCGGGATCGTGTAGTTTGTGACGTTGATGCCGTCCACTCCGGCGTCGCGCCATTCGGCGAGCCGGTCGGCGATCTGCTCCGGGGTGCCCACGACGCGGCCGTTGCGGGTGCGCAGCCGCGCGAGGTCGCGCACCGTCGGCTCCCGGTCCGGGACCGCCTCCCGCAACCACAGCAGGTGGCTGCGCGAACCCTCCGATTCGATGTCGCCGATCGGGGTGTCCAGGTCGTAGTGCCCGAGGTCGACGCCGATACCGCCCGCCGCGTGCGCGATGATCGCGTCGTCGTCGATGTACTCGTCCACCTCGTCGGCGCGGCGCCGCGCCTCCGCCTCGGTGCTGCCGATGACGAACGAGAGGCCCTGGAAGAAGTTCAGGTCCTCCGCCTTGCGCCCGGCTTCGACGACCAGGCGGCGGGTGTCGTCGATCAGCGCCTTCGCGTCCTTCGGGCTGGGCGACTGGATGAACTGGGCCTCCGCGTTGCGGGCCGCGAACCGGCGCCCGGTGGGGGAGGAACCGGCCTGGAACAGCAGCGGCGTGCGCTGCGGCGAGGGAGCGACCAGGTGCGGGCCTTCCACGCGGTAGCGCTCACCCGCGTGGTGGATCTTGTGGATCTTGGTGAAGTCGCCGTGCACGGCGCGCTCCTTGTCCTGCAGCAGCGCGCCGTCGTCCCAGGACCCCTCCCAGAGCTTGTAGACGACGTCGACGTACTCGTCGGCCCACGCGTAGCGGTCCTCGTGCGGGGTGATGTCGTCGTAACCGAAGTTGCGCCACGCGTTCGGCGACAGGCTCGTGACGATGTTCCACGCGATCCGCCCGCGCGAGGCGTGGTCCAGCGTGGAGATCTTGCGCGCGAAGTTGAACGGGTGCTCCTGCAGGATCGAGCTGGTGATCGCGATGCCCAGTTCCGAGGTGGCGTGCGCGATGGCCGAGGCCAGCACCGACGGATCGTTGCTGGGGATCTGCAACCCGGACTCGACGAACTTCTCCCACGACGAGCGGTGATCGGCGTAGAGCCCCACGACGTCGGCGAAGAAGATGAAGTCGAACCTGCCCCGCTCCAGCTCCCGCGCCAGCGACACCCAGTGCTCCAGCGAGTTGAACTCGGTCTGCCGCGCCTCCGGCAGCCGCCAGGCCCCGTGGGTGATGTGCGAGGTCGTGTTCATGACGAACGCGGAGAACTGCAATGGGCGTGGCATCGGATTCCCTCCCGGGCGTCGGGTTCCTCCCGCGTCGCGCGGGCCGGCTCTCGGCTGTCCGGCTCCGCCGACGCTAGGGCCCGCGCGGTGCCCGGCCGAGGGTTGGCATCTCCCTGATCGCAACCCTTGGCGCCGCCACCGGCGCTCCTTAACTTTCGGAGCACACCCGCGTCCGGCGGGTGCACCGGTCGCGGAGGAGGAGGGACATGGGCTTCACATCGCTGCCCGGCCGCGCCGCCCGGTTGCCCGGCCTCGTGGCCGAGTCCACGGCCGCGCTCCTGGTGGTGGCGCTGGCCGCGGGCTGCTCGGCCGCCGACGGCGCGGCACCGGACGACGACGGGGTCATCGAGTACGCCCACGAGCAGGAACCGCCCTGCGTGCACGGCGGCTGGGTGCAGAACGCCTACCTGGCGCGGCAGTACCTGGACAACCTGGTGTCGCTGGACTCCGGCGGCGAGGTCGTGCCGTGGCTGGCGCAGCGCTGGGAGATCTCCCCGGACCAGCGGACCTACACCTTCCACCTCAAGCCGGGCGTGCGCTTCACCGACGGAACGCCGCTGGACGCGGCGGCGGTGCGGGAGAACTTCGAGCGCTACCTCGACCCGGAGACGCAGAACAGCACCGTGTTCGCCTACATCGGCGAGTACTACGAGCGGGGCGAGGCCGTCGACGCCCGCACCTTCCGGATGCACCTGACCAAGCCGTACGCGCCGCTGCTGACGGTGCTGACCCAGGGCTACTTCGGCATCCAATCGCCCACCGCGCTCGCCCGCGGCACCCGGGCGAACTGCGAGCAACCGGTCGGCAGCGGCCCGTTCCGCATCGAGAGCTGGGAGCGCAACCAGCAGATCACCTTCGTGCGCAACGAGAACTACACCTCCGCGCCCGCCAACGCCAAGCACCAGGGCCCGGCGTACGCGCGCAAGCTGGAGTGGAAGTTCCTCAAGGACCCCACGTCGCGCTACGGCTCCCTCAGCGGCGGCGAGTCCGACGTGATCTACAACGTGCCCGCCATCGACTGGGGCGAGGCCCGCGAGCGGTTCGAGGTGCAGCAGTACATCACGCCCGGCAGGCCCGTGGCGCTGAACATCAACGTCTCCCGCGCCCCGTTCGACGACGTGCGGGTGCGCCGGGCGTTCGCGCACTCCGCGGACTGGGAGTCCGCCGTGCGGGCCGCCTTCTTCGACGTGGTGCCGCACAACGGGAACGGCGCGCTCAGCAGCAGCACTCCGCTGCACGACCCCGAATTCTCCGACGCGCACCGCCGCGACGTGCCCAGGGCGAACGCGCTGCTCGACGAAGCGGGCTGGACCGGGCGCAACGAAGCCGGCTACCGCGTGAAGGACGGCGTGGAGCTCCACCCGGTGATCGTCTACCCGGCGGGCGCGGTGATCGGGCCGGAAGGCGTGGCGCTGCTGCAGAACATCCAGCAGATGGCGAAGGACACCGGTTTCCACGTCGAGCTGCTGCCCGCGACGCAGAGCGAGTACTTCGGCGGCAAGTACTCCTCCCCGGACAGCTACAACGCCATCACCGGCTACTGGACGAGCCCCACGCCCGGCCTGCTCTACATCAACTGGCGGCGCAGGCTGCCGGAACGGCCGAACCCGCAGAACAACACCTTCTACGACAACCCGGAGCTGGAGCGCCTCATCTCGCGCGCCAACTCCACGCTCGACCCGGCCGAGCAGCGGACGCTGTACTCCGCGGCGCAGCGGATCATCTCCGAGGACGCGGTCGCCATCGGCCTCTACACCCAGACCACCTCGCTGGCCGTGCGGCCGGGCCTGCGCGACGTGTGGATCGAGAAGTCCCAGGGAGAACCGGTGTTCCACGACGCGAGGTTCGTCCGATGACCGCGGTCGAACTCCCCGAGCCGAGGACCGGGTCCGGGCGGCGCGTCGCGCGCTGGATCGCCGCCCGCGCGGCAGGCGCGCTGATCGTGCTGTGGGCGGCGGCCTCGGGCACCTTCCTGATCCAGGCGCTGATGCCGGGGGACCGGGCCACGCTGCTGCTCAACCAGTCCAGCGGGGAGAACCGCGAACGCACGCCGGAGGAGCTCGCGCCGGTCAACGCGCAGTACGGCTTCGACGATCCGCTGCCGGTGCAGTACTGGAACTACTTCGCCGGGCTGCTGCGCGGCGACCTCGGCACCTCCTACCAGCTGCACCGCCCGGTGCTCGGGCTGATCCTCGAACAGATCACCCCGACGCTGGTGCTGGCGTGCGCGGCGCTCGTGCTGGCGTGGGCGTTCGCGGTGGTGATCACGGTGCTCACCGCGGGACGCGGCCGGTGGCTCACGGCGATCGGCTCCGGCCTGGAGACGGTGGCCGCCGCGCTCCCGCACTACTGGCTGGCCGCGATCCTGCTGGTGGTGTTCGCCATCGAGCTCCCGCTGCTGCCCGTCGAAGGCCGGGGCGGTGCGCTGGGACTGGTGCTGCCCGCGCTGACCTTGGCGCTGCCGCTGTCCGGGTTCCTCGGCCAGGTCACCCGCGACGAGTTCACCGCCGTGCTGGACCGCCCGTTCGTGCTCTCCGCCCGTGCCCGCGGCATGAGCGACCTGCGGGTGCGGGTGCGCCACGTGCTGCGGCACTCGCTGTTGCCCGCGGTGTCGCTGTCCGGCTGGGCGATCGGCGCGCTGTTCTCCGGCGCGGTGATCGCCGAGACGGTGTTCGTGCGCCCCGGCATCGGGCAGGTGCTGGTGCAGGCCGCGAACAGCCGGGACATCCCGCTTGTGGGCGGCATCGTGCTGTTCGTCGCCGTCGTGTACGTGCTGGCGAACCTGATCGTCGACGCGCTGTACGCGCTCATCGACCCGACGTTGGGCGACTCATGACCGCACTCGCTCCCGCACCTTCCCGGCCGGTCGTGCGGCTGCGCCCCGGCCTGCTGCTCGCCGCCGTCGCCGTGGCCTTCTTCGCCGCCGCGGCCCTCTGGCCCGCGCTGGTGACCGCTCGCGACCCGCTCGCGATCGACCTCACCCGCGTCCTGGAGCCGCCGTCGTGGCGGCACCCGCTCGGCACCGACCCCTCCGGGCGCGACCTGTACGCGCGGATCGTGCACGGCGCGCGGGATTCGCTGCTGATCGGGGTGGGCGCGACCGCGCTGGGCATGTCGGCGGCGGTGGTGCTGGGCGTGCTCTCCGGGCTGTCCGGGCGATTCCTGGACGGGGCGATCAACCGGTTCATCGAGGTGCTGTTCGCGTTCCCCGTGCTGCTGCTGGCCCTGCTGTTCGTGGCGGTGTTCGGGCCGGGGCCGGTGACGCTCGTCGTCGCGGTCGGCGTCGGCACCGCGCCCGGCTACGCGCGGATGATCCGCGGCCAGGTGCTCGCCGCGCGGGATTCCGGCTACGTCGAGGCCGCGACCGCGTTCGGGCACTCCTACCCGCGCGTGGTCGTCCAGCACATCTTCCCGAACGCGATGCGCCCGCTGGCGGTGGCCACGACGCTGGGCGTCGGCCAGTCGATCGTGTGGGCCTCCGGACTGGCGTTCCTCGGCCTGGGCGCGGCGCCGCCGTCCTCGGAGTGGGGCGCGCTGCTGGACGCGGGCCGCGCCTACATGACCCACGCGTGGTGGCTGGAGGTGTTCCCCGGCGTGGCCGTGGTGGGGCTGGCGCTGTCGGTGACCGCGTTGGGCCGGGCTTTGCAGCGACGACTGGAAGGAACGCACCATGACGGCTGAACCGCTGCTGCGGGTGGAGGACCTGCGAGTCGGCTTCGGCGCGCGCGAGGTCGTGCGCGGGGCGTCGTTCGAGCTGCACGCCGGTCGGTGCCTGGCCGTCGTCGGGGAATCCGGCTCCGGCAAGAGCGTCACCGCGCGCACCCTCGTCGGGCTCACCGGCGCCGGTTCGCACGTGTCGGCGCGGCGCCTCGAATTCGCGGGCACCGACCTGCGCGGGCTCGGCGACCGGCAGTGGCGGCGGATCCGGGGGCGCGACATCGGGTTCGTGCTCCAGGACGCGCTGGTCTCGCTGGACCGCCTGCGTCCCGTGGGCCGCGAAGTCGCCGAAGCCCTGTCGCTGCACGGCCGGGGGAACCGCGCGCAGCGCGCCGAGCGGGTGCACGCGCTGCTGGAGGAGGTGGGCGTGCCGGAACCGCGGGTGCGCGCTTGCCAGCTGCCGCACGAGCTCTCCGGCGGACTGCGGCAGCGGGTGCTCATCGCGCAGGCCATCGCGCTGGATCCGGCGCTGCTCATCGCCGACGAACCGACCACCGCGCTCGACGCGACCGTGCAGGTCCGCATCCTCGACCTGCTCGCGGAGCGCAAGCGCGCGGGGCAGGGCCTCATCCTCGTGAGCCACGACCTCGCGGTGGTGTCCCGGCTGGCCGACGAGGTCGCCGTGATCCGGCAGGGCGAGATCGTCGAGCAGGGTCCGGTCGGCGAGGTGCTGGGAGCTCCCCGCCACGAGTACACCAAGGCGCTGCTGGACGCCGTGCCCTCGAACCACCCGAAGGGCACCTTGCTGTCCCCGCATCCCGACCGACCGGCCGGAACGGTGCTGCCCGACCGCGGCACCACCCGGACGCAGGCCCCGGTGCTGCGCGCCTCGGGTCTGGTCAAGCGCTTCCGCGGCCCCGACCGGCGGGTGCGCACCGCCGTCGACGACGTGTCCTTCGAGCTGCGGGCAGGCGAAACCCTCGGCGTGGTGGGGGAATCCGGCTCCGGCAAGACCACCACCGCCCGGATGGCGCTGGCACTGGAGGCGCCGGACGAGGGCACCGTCGAGCTCCTCGACGGCCCGTGGACGACGCTGAGCCCGCGCCGGCGCAGGCCGCTGCGCAAGCGGATCACCGTGATCTACCAGGACCCGCTGAGCTCCTTCGACCCCCGTTGGAGCGTGGAGCACGTGCTGCGCGACAGCCTCGATCCGGCGGAGTTCAGCACCTCACGCGCTCGCTCGCGACGGGTCGGCGAGCTGCTGGAGCAGGTCGGGCTCGGTGACGAGCACCGGCGGCGGCGACCGCTGCACCTGTCCGGCGGGCAGCGGCAGCGCGTCGCCATCGCCCGCGCGCTCGCGCCCCGGCCATCGGTGATCGTGTGCGACGAACCGGTGTCCGCGCTCGACGTGTCGATCCAGGCCCAAGTGCTCGACCTGCTCACCACCGTGCAGGCCGAACTGGGCGTGGCGTACCTGTTCATCTCGCACGACCTCGGCGTGGTGCACCACATGAGCGATCACGTGCTGGTGATGAAGGACGGCCGCGTCGTCGAGCAGGGCCCGGAAGAGGAGGTCTTCACCGCACCCCGCGACCCGTACACCCGGAGCCTCCTCAACGCGCTCCCCGCCCTCCCCCCGAGACGAGAACCGGCCGTCCTCTGACTCCGCGCGGAGTGCTTCAAGGACGACCCGGCGGCGGTGGAAGCCTGATCGTCGCGTTCGAGCCGTGGCGTCGGCGCCCGCGGGCGCCCGGACGGCACGACCGACCGCTCAGCGCGAGGCGATGCTGCGGAGGCTCGCGAAATCGTTCAGGGGGGCGGGTTTGCCGAACAGGAAGCCCTGGCCCAGGTCGCAGCCGATCCGCTGGAGGATCTCCAGCTGCTCGGCGGTCTCCACGCCCTCGCCGACCACGCTGAGCCCGACGGCGTGCGCCATCGCCACGATGCTCGTCACGATGGCCTGCACGTCCTCCGACTCGCCCAGATCGGACACGAACGAGCGGTCGATCTTGAGGGTGTCCAGCGGCAACCGCCGCAACTGGGCCAGCGAGGAGTAGCCGGTGCCGAAGTCGTCGATGGCCAGGAACGCGCCCAGCTTGCGCAGGTCGCGCAACGCCCGCACCGCCGAGGTCGCGTCCTGCATCAGCGCGTTCTCGGTGACCTCCAGGCACAGCGCCTCCGGCGGCATCCCCGCGTCGTCGAGCGCGTTGCGCACGATGTCGTGCAACCGCGGATCACCCAGCTGGCGCGGGGAGAGGTTCGCGTTGATCTGCAGCGCGGCGCCGTGCTCCCGGCGCAGCTCGGCGAACTCCCTCGTGACCGTGCGCAGCATGAACTCGCCGATCTCGTTGATGAGGTCGCTCTCCTCGGCCAGCGGGATGAACTCGGCGGGGGAGATCGAGCCGTGCTCCGGGTGCGTCCAGCGCAGCAGCCCCTCGGCGCCGATCACCTGCTCGGACTTGAGGTCCACCACCGGCTGGTAGGCGACCCACAGCTGCTGCTGCGACACGGCGTGGCGCAGGTCCTGCTCCAGCAGCATGTGCCGCTGCACCCGCTCGCGGAGCTCCACGTCGAAGAACGTGTAGCGCCCGCGCCCCTGCGCCTTCGCCCGGTACATCGCCACGTCGGCGTCGCGCAGCAGGTCCTGGGCGGAGCGGGTGTCACCGGGCCGGGAGACGACGATGCCGATGCTGGCGTCCACGTGCAGCCGGATGCCCTCCACGTGCGTCGGTTCGGTGAGGGTGCGCAGCAGCTGGTCGGCGCGGACGCTCAGCTCCTCCTGGTCGAAGGGGTTCTGGGTGGCGATCACGAACTCGTCGCCGCCGAGCCTGCCCACGAACTCGCGGTCGTCGGTGGCGCGCACCAGCCGCTGCCCGATGTTGCGCAGCACCTCGTCGCCCACGCCGTGGCCGAGCGAATCGTTGACGATCTTGAAGTTGTCCAGGTCCACGAACAGCACCGTCAGCGCCTGCTCGCGGTGCGGGGAGTTCACCGCCGCGTCCAGGTGCCGCAGCACCAGCGTCCGGTTCGCGAGCCCGGTCAGCGGATCGTGGGTGGCCTCGTGCTCCAGCCGTTCGCGAGCGGCCCGGCTCTCGGTGATGTCGCTGAACGACACCAGCACCCGGTACGGCGGCCGGTCGTCCGGGTTCAGCGCCCGCGCAGTCACCGCCAGCCACACGCTCTGCCCGTCGCCGCGCTGCACGCGCAGCACCCGCGAGTTCACCGGCTGCCCGGTGCGCAGCGTGGTCGCCGACGGGCGGGTCTGCTCGGTGACGCGGTCGCCGTTCTCGTCGAACATCGGCCACGCGTCGGCGTTCACCCCGACGATCTCCGTGGGCTGGGCGCCGAGGATGCGCTGGGCCGCCGGGTTCGCCGACTCGACGATCGCCGTCGGGTTGATCACCAGCACGCCCTCGTCGAGCGCGTCGATGACGGTGGCGAAGGTGCGCTCGGCGTGGCGGCGGGCCGTCTCGTCCGCGCACACCAGCACGTAGCCGCCGTCCATCTCCGCGGCCGAGACCCGCACGACCAGCGCGCTGCCGTCGCCGCGGCGGTGCAGCGCTTCGCTGACCCCGCCGGTGGCCAGCAGCTCCGCCGGGCGCAGCGCGGCGCCGACGAGCTCCTCCACGGGCCTGCCCAGCGCGTGCTTCGCGGAGATCCCGTAGACCGCTTCCGCGGCCGGGTTCCAGCTGGTGACCACCGCGTCGTGGTCGATCGCGATGATGGCGTTGCTGACGTGCTGCACCAGCGCCGCCTGGTAGCGCAGGCTCGCCTCGGCCGCCTTCTTGTCGGTGATGTCGCGCAGGATCACCTGCAGCGCGGGGCGGCCCTCCCACGTGGTGAGCACCGAGACGACTTCGACGGGAACCGTGGTGCCGTCGAACCGGTTGAGGTCGGCCTCGGCGGGTTTCGTCCGCGAACCGGGCAGCGTCAGCGAGCGGAGCCGTTCGTTCATCTTCGGCACCGAACGCGTCTCCACGAAGTCGGTGATGGGCCGGCCGATCACGCGTTCGGGGCTGTCGATGCCGAGGATGCTCAGGGTCGCGGAGTTGGCGTAGCGGACCAGGCCGTCCTGGTGCACGCAGATCGCGTCCGGGCTGAGCTCGACCAGCAGCCGGTACCGGTCGGCGAGGTCGGTGAGCGTCTGGCGGTCCTGGTGCACGCGGGTGACGTCGGCGGCCACGCCGATGAGGTGGTCACCGGCGTCGTGGTCGCGGAACCGGCGCGCGTGGAAGTGGATGAACCGGGGCTCGCCCGCGTCGTCATCGCCGAGCGGCTGTTCCAGGTCGAGGTCGTGCCATGCGGCGGAGGCGCGCGCCGAGACCGCCATCGGAGCGATGAGGTCGACCAGGCGGTCGCGCAGCGCTTCGTCGCTCTCTCCGGGAACGCCGAGCAGCGCGTCCATGCCCCGGGTCCAGGTGATGGTGTCGTCCTTGAGGGACAGCGACCAGCGGACCGCGCCGTTGGCGGTCAGTGCGAGGTCCAGGAACTCGCGGTCCAGTTCGGGGCCTATCGAGTGCTCGGCCACTGGGTCAACTTCCATCGAACATCCACGGGACAGATCTGGTGCACGCCATCCGCATTAACGAACCACCACCGTTCACGGCCTTGGCGTTCCGGCGCCGAGCCTTGGAGCGTCCCTTCCTCGCGGTCGGACGGATCGGTATCCGAACGCTCGTAGTTTCCCATGCGTGCTGCTCACGAACCGTCCTGAGTGGCCGGGCGGCCGGGGAGCCCGGCTGATCATAAGCCCGTGGCGTCGCGGCGGCGAACACGGGATGTGATGTCGCGGGATGTGTTCGTAGTGATCTCTTGGACCATTCGCGTGGTAAATCGAGGCTCAAAGCACTATTGGTATCCATTGCTCGCCTTCTCGCTTCACTCTAAAGAGGATTTCGTTGTCGCAGTTCACAGGAATGGGTGACTGCGCGTAGTTCGATCTCGATGTCGGCGACCCGCTTCTCGATCGGGACCGGTGGAAATTCCGCCCGGCTCTCGGCGAGTGATTTCCGGCGCCGTCGAACGCGAATCGCGGCGAACCGACGCGGCGACACGAAATCGATCGATCACAAAAGCGAGAAAGGGATGAGCGATGATCTCCCAGCACTCTGAAATCGAAATCGGCGGCATCGGTGCCGTGACCGGCTACGGCTGGGGACGCGAGGCCCTGTGGGAGGGGCTGGCGGCCTCCGAGCTCGCCGCCTCGCTCGTCGACGGGCACGGGCCCGATCAGGACCGGCCCGCCTGGGTGGCGCGGGTGCCCGAGGGCGGCGACCCGGCCGACGGGCCGAGCCGCTTCGCCAGGTCGATGCGCGCCGCGGCCCGCGAAGCGATCGGCGACGCCGAGGACCGGGGATGGACACCGGGTCGGCGCGTGGGGCTCCTGCACGCGGTGGTGCTCGGTGAAGTGGACCTGTGGCGGGAGTTCTACCAGGCCCGCGAAGGCCGGGTGACGATCCGCGAGTACCTGGCCCTGATGCCGTCCACGCCCATGTCGACGTTCATGAAGGAGTTCGGCTTCCACGGGCCCGCCATGAACGTCTCCGCGATGTGCGCCTCCGGCAACGCCGGGCTGCTCACCGCGAAGGCCTGGCTGGACGCGGGCATCGTCGACGACGTGGTGTTCGTGGCCACCGACCTGTCGGCGAGCCCGGAGAACCTGCTGCACTTCGAGCGCCTCGGCGTCACGATCACCGACACCGAGCCGCTGGACGCGTGCCGCCCGTTCCAGGAGGGCAGCCGTGGCTTCATCATGGGCGAGGCCTCCGTCGGCATGGTGCTCTCGCGCGGCTTGAGCACCCCGTACGCGCAGGTGCTCGGCGGGGCGATGTCGCACGACGCCCACCACGTCACCTCGATCGAACCGAGCCTGACCGAGGTGACGGGCTGCGTCGCCGACGCCCTGGACAACTCCGGGGTGAAGGGCGGCGACATCCGCTACCTCAACGCGCACGGACCGGGCACCGCGCAGTGCGACCGCGCCGAGGCGCGGTTCTGCGAGGACCTGCTGGCGGCGGAGACCGAGATCTACTCGGTGAAGCCGCTGGTCGGGCACTGCCAGGGCGCCGCGTCGGCGGTCGAGGTCGCCGTCGCCGCGCTCGGCTACCGGCACGGGTTCATCCCGGCCCCGCCACGGCGGGCACCGGGCAACCCGCGGCTGCTCGACGGGCCCACCCCGCTGACCGGAGGGCTCACCTTGAAGTCCTCCATCGGCATGGGCGGCCACAACTCGGCGGTCGTCCTGGCACCCCCGCAGTGAGCAACCCGGCTCCGAGGTGAACAGCGGTGCCCGGAACTCCACCGGAGTTCCGGGCACCCACCGGGGGCCAGCCTCGGTTGAGGCTGACGACCGCTCTTGATCTGTGTCCTGTCAGCGGCGGAGCCGCTGAGCAGTGACCACGCACGCAGATGGACCACCCGCGGGTTCTCAGGTGTCTTCTCGCGAGGACAGCTTTTTCCCTCGTGGCGGAGCCACTTGGGAAAAAGATCCCGCAGCGAGAAGACACCTGAGGTT